>NZ_JBFUIJ010000061.1:0-29725 GCF_056401935.1 Mucilaginibacter sp. P4_D1 | reverse complement strand
TATGGATATCCAGGAAAACATAGTAAACAAAGTGGCCCAAAGCGGCTTGGTTACCTTAGATCCCGCATCGTTTTACCCGGCAGGCGAACGCGTTATTTACGACATTAAAGATAACCTGTTCCATGGCCTGATGCTGCGCGAAAAAGATTTACGCGATTTTATAAAGGAACACGATTTTACGCAATACCAGGACAAAAACGTAGGAATTACCTGTAGCGCTGATGCTATTGTGCCAACCTGGGCATACATGTTACTGGCAAACCGGATGGCGCCTTATGCCCGCGAGGTTGTTTTTGGCAACGCAGATATATTGGAAACAGTTTTGTTTGAAAAAGAGATTGCGAAAGCCGACCTGGAACAATACGCAGGTCAGCGTATTGTATTAAAAGGATGCGGCGATATAGCAGTACCGGTTTCGGCCTATGTGGAGCTGACCAAAAAGTTAACCCCGATAGTAAAAAGCATGATGTTTGGCGAGCCGTGCTCAACTGTGCCAATTTATAAGCGTAAGGATTAATATTAACTATTTGCTTTTAATTGAATCCCACTAACCAATAGTTTCCGGTTCATGCAATAAAAATGGGTTTAAACCATTTATAGTATCAATTGTCCTATTCATGTGCTGGTTATAAACATGAATAGGCTTCAGTTAAAAGCAAACATTAATGAAAAAAATCTTCTCGTGCTCCTTGTTCTTTGTACTGTTTTACGCTTCGGGCTTTGCACAGGAACTTGCGAAAGTAAGTGAGCCGGTATTTAAAGTGGGCGAAAAACTGAGTTATAAAATGCAGTATGGCTTTTTTACCGCCGCCGAAGCCAATATCAGGATTGAGGCCAGCGATAAAAAATTACCCGGCAACGCATTTCATTTGATTGCCGAAGGAAAAACAGCGGGCACCTTTGATATATTTTATAAGGTGCGCAACCGTTACGATTCGTATGTAGATCAAAATACATTGTTGCCTTACTTTTATAGCGAAGACCGGCACGAAGGTAAATGGAAGCATACCGATAAAGCTACCTTTGATCAAAAAGACAATAAAGTAACCGCCAATAAAGGCGAATTTTCATATAAAGGCGATTCATTTGATTTTGTATCGGCATATTATTTTGCCCGCACAATTGATGTATCCAGGCTTAAAACAGGCGATACATTTGACCTGCAATATTTTTTAGAGGATGGCTTTCATAAAATGAATATCACCTACGTGGGTACAGAAACTATTAAATGTGATATGGGTACCTTTAATTGTTTGAAATTTAACCCTACAATTATCCCCGGGCGTATTTTTCGTAAGGATAGTAAGTTGTACCTTTGGATTACCAATGATGGCAACAGGATACCTGTAAAGGCGCATGTTGAGGTTATTTTAGGCAGCATAACAATGGAGCTACAGGCCGCAAGCGGATTGAAGTATCCATTAAACCCCATTAAGAAGTAAATTAAAATATGATTGAGGTAGGTAACGTGTTGGTGCACGAAGATGTAGTTAAAGAAAACTTTGTTTGCAATTTAAACAAATGTAAAGGTGCCTGCTGTTTAGAAGGAGATTCGGGTGCACCATTAAATGCCGACGAACTCGATATTTTAAAAGAAATATATCCAAAAGTAAAGCCATATCTTACGGCAAAGGGCATTAAAACCATTGAAAAGGTTGGCACTTATGTTAAGGACTTTGAAGGCGATTACACTACCCCATGTGTGGATACCAACAAGGAATGTGCTTACGTGATTTGGGAAAACGGGATTACTAAATGCGGTATCGAAAAAGCTTATGAAGAGGGCGCTGTTACCTGGAAAAAACCCATTTCCTGCCATTTATACCCCATACGCATTACAGCCTACCCGGAGTTTGATGTGTTAAATTACGACCGCTGGAGCATTTGCAGCCCCGCCTGCACCTTTGGTGACGAACTAAAAGTACGTGTTCACGAATTCTTAAAAGGCCCGCTGATCCGCAAATATGGTGCTGAATGGTACCAGGAATTGGAAGATGAGGTAGCCGGAAGGTAAGCGGGCTTGCTTTCTGGGATTAAACTGCTTCGGTATGCTGCTTTTAAGGTGTTGAGGGCGGTTAATTATATTTTGCCTGTTGCTCCCTGTTTAAAAAGCCGATAATGTGTTTTAAGCGACTTCTGGCTTTTGCATAAAATATTCTGTAAATTTGTTTAAATACCAAAACGGAGGTCTTAATGAAACCCGAAATTACGCTGCCACCTAACGGGGTGTTCAAAACCCATAAGGCATATTCGCCCGAAGAAATACTTGCTGCGGGCGGGGCTACTGCCTTCGGTAAAAAATCAGGCAAAAACAATAAAAGTTTAATTAAGGCTCTGAAAAACGCGCCCGCAGCTGAGCCGTTTACTCAACAAGAATGGGATCAAACCTTGCAGCGGCTAAAAGATGCTAAGTAGTGAATTTATTATTTGATACCAACATTATTTTAACGCTAATCCGTTCAAATAATTACGATAATATTATTGGCTTAATAAATCCTGATAGTGTTCCTGTTTATATTTCTGTAGTTTCAGAAGCAGAGATCAAATCAATAGCAATACAAAATAACTGGGGCATTAACCGGCGTAATAAGCTTAATTTGTTTTTAGATAACGTTAATATTGTTGAGATCAGCCAGATGTTTATCAATACATACACGGAGATCGACAGTTATTCTCAGCGTCGAAATCCTGCTTTTGTTGATTATCCTTTCTCAACCCATCGGAACATGGGCAAAAATGATTTATGGATCGCCTCATTAGCTGCATTACTTGGGTTACAACTTGTTACCACCGATGGCGATTTTGACCATTTAAACAGAGTGTTTTTTGAAGTGCAAAAGTTAACACCAACATTGTAAAATAGTATTGTAAACAGGCACCGGCCTAATTTGCTTAAAGTCGAAACTTTACGAGGCCTATCAAAAAATTGATAGGTTATGCAAAAGCCCTAAAACATTCCCACCAACTCTTTCAAATGCCCTATCTGTACGGGTACATCTTCCGGCTTTGGCGCATTAAAGGGGTTAAAATAAATGGCGTCCATACCAAACCCTAAAGCGCCGTAAATATCGGCTTCCAGGCTATCGCCAATCATCACGCTTTCTTTTTTGTTGGCTCCGGCAAGGTCTATCGCATGCTGAAATATAGCTTTATCTGGTTTGTTGACACCTACATCCTCAGAGATGATAATATTTTTAAAATAGCCTGCCAGGTTACTGCCGGCAATTTTTATCCGGGTGGAGTCTTTAAACCCGTTTGAGATGAGGTGTAGCGTATATTTTGATTGCAGATAAGTGAGCGTTTCATGAGCGTGCGGGAACAGGTTTGTTTTTGTAGGGCACAACTGCACATAGGCATCCTCAAAATCAACAGGCATCAGGTCGGGGTGCAGGCCAAGATCGGTAAAGGTGCGTTTAAATCGCGCATCACGCAGTTCATCTTTAGTAATTTGCCCGGTATGGTATTTTGCCCAAAGCTGATGGTTATTGCGCGTATAAGTTTCAATAAACAAGCCCGCAGAAGTAAGGCCGATACGCTCCAACTGGTGAAGGTGATAAAGTTCATGCAAAGCCTCCTCCGCATTTTTATCAAAATCCCAGATGGTATGATCAAGATCGAAAAAGATATGTTTTTTAATTTCGGACTTCGGGGCTTTAATTTCAGATTGATTTTTCATTTAGATATTATGCGTTGGCGATATAAAGGGGCAACATCCGCCAGTCAATTATCCATCGCCCTGCAAAGTTCGTTATTAGATTGGTTGCCGCTACCTTTTTTTGTTTTTTTAACATTAACAGCTGATTCGCCGTCAAAATATAATCAGGACGACCCTGGCGTAAATAAACCTTCAATTCGCCGGCCATATGCTGTCTCAAATCTCATATCTAACATCTTATATCTCTTTTGGCGATATCCAAAAGTTATTGTACCCCAGGCCTATTTGTATTTCTATCAGTTCCTGTTGCAGCATCTCCAGCACGGCCAAAAAGTTGTATACAAAATGTACCTTATTTTCCGATTCTTTGGCGAGCGCCTTAAAATCGAGCATTTTATTGATCTTAAGCAGGTCGGCAACAGCTTGCTTTTGTTTTTCGATAGTATAAGGATACTGAACCACGGTATGCTTTACCTCTTCGCTGCGGTTAAGGTAGTTGCGCATCAGGCGTTCATGCACCATCATCAGCTTGTACAGGCTTATTTCTGATAGCTCTTCGCCGGGAAGCACCACTTTTTCTACCTGCTCCAGGTCGTGCTTAATGTTACCCCGTTTCTCCTGTTTAAAACGCTCTTCTTCATATGGCCGTAGTTCGTCGCACAGTTCTTTAAACTTTTTATATTCTATCAGCTTACGAATCAGGTTTTCCTTGGTATCGGTATCATCTGCGGTATTTTCGGCCTCGTAGCGGGGTAACAGCATTTTGGCTTTAATGCGCATTAGCGTTGCGGCAACAAAAATAAACTCGCTGGCCAGCTCCATGTTCAGGCTGGTCATCTGGTGAATGTAGTTTAAAAAATCGTCGGCAATTTTGGCAATGGGGATGTCATGGATGTCAAGTTCATCGCGTTCAATAAAAAACAGCAGCAGATCAAACGGACCTTCAAACTGGGGTAAATGTATGGCAAAGCTGTCGTCGGTCATATATCAACGGTAAAAGTAACGATTTTTGATTTCGGATTTCGGATGTTCGATTTCGGATTTACGAAAAATGCTTTCATCTAAATTCAGATCCTGATAACCCGCTGTTGCGTTGCGCAACAAGTGAAACACACGAAAAAAAACATCTATTTAATAATCAACACATTACCAATTGTCATAAAATCAAAAACGCAACAAAAACGCAATAGCAAAACAAAAATGAAGCCTTTTAAAAGAACTCTCCGTTACCTTCCCCCTTTTACCTTTCGCCTTTCACCTTATTCCCGCTCTTTTTTAATACAAATCGATATGCTTTATTTATAAATAATTAGTTTACTTTGTAGGTTAAATACAGATTACAAATGTCAATGCAGGTACCGGCCGGCGATTTATTGTCAAAAATAAATTACCCTTCTGATTTAAAGCAACTTAGTGAAGATCAACTTGGACAGGTTTGCCAGGAGTTGCGCCAGTATATCATCGATGTTGTATCGGTAAATGGCGGCCATTTCGCCGCCAGCCTGGGGGTTGTGGAACTTACAGTTGCATTGCAATACGTTTTAAACACCCCTTACGACCAATTAGTTTGGGATGTAGGCCACCAGGCATACGGCCATAAAATACTCACCGGTCGTCGCGAAGAATTTCATACTAACAGGATTTATAAGGGCATCAGTGGTTTTCCTAAACGATCTGAAAGCGAATATGATACTTTTGGTGTTGGCCACTCATCAACATCCATATCTGTTGCTTTGGGAATGGCCGTGGCATCGCAATATAAAGGCGAAACCGACAGGCAGCATGTTGCCGTTATTGGCGATGGCGCCATGACAGCCGGTATGGCCTTTGAAGCATTAAACCATGCCGGTATCGAAAATTCCAACCTGTTGGTGATCCTGAACGACAATAACATGTCTATCGATCCTAATGTAGGCGCTTTGAAGGAATACCTTACGGATATTACAACTTCAAAACCCTATAACCGTTTCAGGGACGATATTGCGCATGTACTGGCCAAGCTATCGGCTATTGGCCCGGATGCGTTTAAAATTGCCCAGAAATTAGAAAAAAGCATAAAAGGCACCCTGCTTAAACGAAGCAACTTTTTTGAAGCTTTAAAATTCAGGTATTTTGGGCCGATAGACGGCCACGATGTAAACCACCTGGTAAAAGTTTTAAAAGACCTGCGCGATATTCCGGGGCCCAAAATATTACATTGCGTTACCACCAAAGGCAAGGGCTACGCCCTGGCCGAAAAAGACCAGACCAAGTGGCATGCCCCCGGTTTATTTGATAAAATTACCGGTGAGATAAAGAAAGCTAAATACGATAAACCGCAACCGCCTAAATACCAGGATGTGTTTGGCCATAGTATTATCGAACTGGCCGAGCAAAACCCTAAAATAATGGGTATTACGCCGGCAATGCCATCGGGCTGTTCATTAAACCTGATGATGAAGGCTATGCCTAACCGTGCTTTTGACGTGGGTATTGCCGAGCAGCACGCAGTAACTTTCTCGGCTGGTTTGGCAACACAGGGCCTGGTTCCTTTTTGTAATATCTACTCCAGCTTCATGCAACGGGCGTATGACCAGGTGATACACGATGTGGCCATACAAAAACTCAATGTGGTGCTTTGCCTTGATCGCGCCGGTTTTGCCGGTGCCGATGGCCCAACACACCATGGCGCTTATGACCTGGCCTATATGCGTTGTATCCCGAACATGACGGTATCGGCACCAATGAACGAGGAAGAATTGCGTAACCTGATGTACACAGCCCAGCAGGAAAACATGGGGCCGTTTGTAATAAGGTACCCCCGTGGTAATGGTGTCATGGTTGACTGGCAACGCCCCTTTAAGGCTATACCCGTAGGCAAAGGCCGCAAAATTTGCGACGGCGAGGATGTGGCGATACTATCTATCGGTGCCATTGGGAACGAAGCCGTAAAAGCCATAGCGGCGTTAAATAACGAGGGCTACTATCCTGCTCATTACGATATGCGTTTTGTAAAACCGCTTGATGAAGCTTTACTACACGAGGTATTCAGAAAATTTGATAAAGTGATTACCGTTGAAGACGGCTGCCTTGAAGGAGGTATGGGTAGCGCAATACTTGAATTTATGGCCGATAACGGCTATCAGAAAACCCAGGTAAAACGTTTAGGCATACCCGACAGGATTGTTGAACACGGCGAGCAGCCCGAACTTTGGGCCGAATGTGGTTTTGATGCCGAGGGAATTGCCATGCAGGTTAAAAACTTAGGCGCACAGCGCAACGCGCATACTATCGCATCGTAAAGCTATTAGTGTTAAGTCAGCAGTACTAAGGCTAAAGCTGAGTTTTTTTCTTTTTGACTTAGAACTTAAGACTTTGGGCTAAATACAATCCGTCAATTTATCGTTGACACGACATTACCGTAATTCGATGGTCGATAAATAGCTTGTTTTACTCGGTTTCCTGTCTAAACCTGTCTAACAGATTTTTAACATCCATTTTGGCGTCAAGGTCTTCGGCATCGGTTTTGTCGTCCTCGTCGGCATCGGTGTTAAATTCTTCGGGATTGTATTTGAAGATAGTCCAGTTACCGTCCTGGTATTCAAGTGAGGATAGGCTTTCAACCCAATCGCCCGAGTTAAGATACAGTACAGAGCCCGTTTTGTCGGTATTTTCTATCTGCCTGATCTCGGCATGGTGTATATGCCCGCAAATAACATATTGGTAATTTTTATCAACCGCCAGGTCGGCGGCGGTTTGCTCAAATTGGTTTATAAACTTTACGGCCTCCTTAAAACGGGCTTTCACTTTTTGCGAGAAGCTCATTTTTTGACGGCCGATGGCAGTTAATAACCAATTGGTCATGCTGTTAATGAGTATCAGGGTATCATAGCCTACGGCGCCCAGTTTGGCCAGCCATTTGGAGTGCTGCATGGTAACATCAAACACATCGCCATGAAAGATCCAGGCTTTTCTGCCGTCAATATTTAATACTACTTTGTTGAGCAGTTTGAAGGAACCGAGGTCAAAATCGGCAAACTTACGCAGCATCTCATCGTGGTTGCCGGTAAGGTAGTATACGGGGATACCTTCCGTAACAAATTTTAATATGCGCCTGACTACTTTCATATGCGCCTCGGGCCAGTACGATTTGCTAAACTGCCAGATATCAATAATATCGCCGTTAAGGATAAGTATTTTAGGCTTAATGCTTTTTAAATATTTAAGCAATTCTTTTGAATGACATCCATAAGTACCAAGATGAACATCGGATATTACTACAATATCTACTTCGCGTTTTGCCATTAAAATTGGGGGATTAAATGCACAGGCGGCAGATTTTGCCGGTTATTGAATTTTAAATAAATACTAAACAAACGATTATTCGTCGTCTTCGTCCTCATTAACGGTTAATTCATAAGGGCTGATATAGAAGATACCTACCAACAACAGTAAAGCTATAACAACCAAATAAGCGTATTCAAAATTCATCACAATGATTTTTACAAATATCAGAAACCTAACATTATCACACTGTTAAGACTCTGTTAAATGTGAAAGGTTTCATGCTTGCGATAATTTATTTTTGATACGCGCCAACTGTTTTAAATGATGCTCCAGGTGTATCCGGATAAACCTGAACCATTGCCTGGCGTTAAGCATGCCTAACCGCGGATGTTTATAACGGCTTGCTGCCGAGGCCCCGTCAATAAGCGGCGAGGTTGTATCCATTCGCTTACGGCATTTGATAATCAGGTTTTTGGCGGCTTCTTTGCTTATTTTGGCAGCTACCATTTTATCAGAAACGATACCAGGTATTTTAACCTTTACCGGTGGAAACATTCCCATCAACAATAAAAGGCGCCCCTCCCAGGTTACGCCGGCTTTAGTTGGCGGGCAACTGCCATGTGTGCACCGCTCCAATGCTATTGACGGACCTAAGGTAGCCTGCAATATATGGCTGTAAACCTCGGCGTATGACCAGCCGCCTCCGGGCGGAGTTTCGGTAAACTGTTCATCAGGAATGGTGTCCAGTTTTTCGCGGTAACTGTCAAGGGCGGCGTTAATGTAGCGGCGTTCTTTTACGGTGCTCATGAAGTTAAAGATAACGCTTTTAAATGATGTACCATAACAACCCGGTTATCACATTGTTGGGTTATAAGCAAGTATAATTATATTTGAATCGCCGCGTTTTAATTCAAATCATTCAGCCTTACCATGAAATATATCTGCCTTTTTCTGTCACTCCTTGTTACCCAACAAATCTTTGCGCAATCAAAACTGCCGGTTATAAAAGCTACTTCAAAAAGTGTATCAATAAATGATGGTGGCTATTTTGATAAAAATGTATGGTCGCTTTCGCCAACAGCCCGGCCCGATGTCTTTACCGCTGATAGAACGCGAAAAACCAAATGGGTTACATTTTATACCGATATTGATTCCATCAGGGTAAAAGTAAAACCAGGTACACGGTTCAATTTTATTGTCCTGTTAAACGGTAAAGATTCCTGTTACACCCAAATTGCCAGTGCCATCCCGCCCGATGATAAAGCAAAAAATATAGCAGTTAAAAACGATACTATTCCTTTTGCCCTTACCGGTTTTAACGCTATTAAGATAGTTGCCATTATTAATAATACCGATACATTAAACCTGCACTTTGATATCAGCTCTTTTGATTTTCATTTAACCAGGGATGCCATATTGCACAAAACAAAATTATTATCAAACCAGCCCGATGCCCTGGCAGGCAAAACCAAGCCCAATTACAATAATCTTAACAAGATTTTTAAACTGCAAATGGGTAACCTGGTGGTAAACAATCCCGAGGTGCTTACCACTAACATAACGGCACATGAAATGGATGGCCGTATTGGTTGGAACGTGTTTGAAGGCAAGCAGGTAGAGGTGGATTATGATCACAGTCTACTTATTATCCATTCAGAGTTACCTCGTGCTCTAAATGGTTATGTTAAATCAAAAATGGAATTCGCACGTTCGTTTCCGTATATTAAAGGCACGTTTGTAATAAACGGCAAAAAACATGCAGGTAATTTCAGTATGGATATAGGGTCTGAACAAGCCATTATTTTAGATAGCACCTGGGCTGCGAGAGAAAAATTTGCCTCCAATTTAAAACTCATTCGCACCGTTGTACTCCACGACCCACGGGGAACAGCATATGAAACAAGGACAGTGTTATCGCCGGCCTTTGAATTGAACAGCTTTAACCTTACCAATATCCCAACGCTAATATTAGGCTCTAAAAATCCGGTTGGTTTTGAGATAAACTATTTGGGCAACGATTTGTTAAAAAGGTTTAATATGATCCTTGATTTTAAAAACGATTACCTGTATCTGAAGCCCAATAAGTTGACTAATATAAAGTACAGGGATAACTCGTAACGCCATTGGGGAACCATATTTCGCTTTAATCAAAGCAACTTATGTATGGCCCAATGGCTGTTTTTACAATTAAATTGGATAATATTGTAATATAGAAGTATTAGCACTTTAATATTGATGAAAAAAGCTTTAATAACGGGCATTACTGGTCAGGATGGTGCATACTTAGCCGAGTTTTTGCTAAAAAAGGGCTACGAAGTACATGGCGTAAAAAGAAGATCCTCGTTATTAAATACAGACAGGATTGATCATTTATACGCGGACCCGCATGAGGCTAATGTAAAATTTAAACTTCATTACGGCGACCTTACCGATTCTACCAACCTCATCAGGCTGGTTCAGGAGGTACAACCCGATGAGATTTATAACCTGGCCGCCCAAAGCCATGTTAAGGTAAGCTTTGACACTCCCGAGTATACTGCCAATGCTGATGGAATAGGCACACTCCGTATTTTAGAAGCGGTGAGGCTACTTGATCTTACCAAAAAAACCAAAATATACCAGGCATCCACATCCGAGCTTTATGGCCTGGTTCAGGCTGTGCCACAAAGCGAAACTACACCGTTTTACCCAAGATCACCGTACGCAGTAGCAAAAATGTATGCCTACTGGATAATAGTGAACTATCGCGAAGCCTATGGCATGTATGCCTGCAATGGTATTTTATTTAACCATGAAAGCCCTATACGTGGCGAAACATTTGTTACCCGTAAAATTACGCGGGCAGCTTCAAAAATTGGCTTAGGTTTGCAGGAATGCCTGTATGTAGGCAATCTATCGGCCCAGCGCGATTGGGGACATGCCAAGGACTATATTGAGGCCATGTGGCTGATGCTGCAGCAGGACAAAGCCGAGGATTTTGTTATAGCTACCGGTGTAACCACAACCGTGCGCGATTTTATAAAAATGGCTTTTAACGAGTTAGGCATCGAAGTTGAGTTTAGTGGCCGTGATCAGCATGAACGCGGCGTGATTATTGATATTGATGAACAACGTGCTTTTGAACTCGGTTTAAACCTCGATTTTTTAAGGTTCGGGCAAACGGTTGTTAAGGTCGACCCCAGGTATTTTAGGCCTACCGAGGTTGATTTGCTGGTTGGTGATGCCACAAAAGCATTTGAAAAATTAGGCTGGAAACCTAAGTATGATTTGCAGGCCCTGGTTACCGATATGATGCAGGCCGATTTGCATTTGGTAAAAAAGGACGAGTATTTAAAAAAAGGTGGCTTTGCAACACTGAATTATTTTGAATAACAAAAATTGATTGATCAATTCTACATATGAAGAAAATATTTACCGCTATTATATTATTTGTTTTAACAGGTGGAATTGTAAAAGCCCAGTCTGAGTATCAACCTTATTCGTACCAGTTTTACCAAAAACTTAACGAAGATGTGTACTCCACCAAAACCCGGGTGCATAGTTCCTTAAAACCGTTTTTGGACGATTCGTTACTGAAACATCATTATGATTCACTGATGAATAGTGCAGGTGGTTTTAAAGGTCGTTTTTTTAGCGAGCATCAGATAGATGTAAAAAGCAATAACGCCACCTTTTATGCCGACCTGCTTCCCGACTTTAATTTGAGCCGCGATTTTTCCGGCAAAAAAAATACAAGTTTTGGCTCGTTAGGGTTACAAATTGGTGGTACCCTGGGCAGCCAGCTATCTTATAACATAACAGGTTATGAAAACCGGGCTCAGCTGCCAGAATACCTGGCTACTTACACCAACCAGGTGGGCATAGTGCGTGGGCAGGCCTATGGCAGCCTTTACGGCAGCGAGTACCGTTGGTCGTACATTACAGGGCTGGTATCTTATACGCCAAGCAAATATTTAAATGTGAGCCTGGGGCGCGATAAAAATTTTATAGGCGATGGTTACCGTTCGGTGCTTTTATCTGATTATGCATCGCCCTATCCGTTTTTTAAAGTAACAGCTACCTTAGGCGATGTTAGGTATATGGCCATGTGGACATATATGGATGATCCTTTATCGGCAAGGGTTGATAACAATGATCGTAAGAAGTTTGCCGTATTTCACTATTTAGACTGGAATGTAAGTGACCGCTTAGCTTTTGGGTTTTTTGATTCGATTATATGGGGTGCCAAAGACGATGCCGGCCACCAGCGCGGGTTTGACTTTACCTATATCAATCCTTTAATATTCCTGAGGCCTGTTGAGGCATCCAACGGATCGCCGGATAATGCCTTATTGGGTTTTACCGGCAGGTATAAAATTACCGATGGTATCACTGCTTATGGCCAGTTTGCGTTGGATGAATTTGAAAGTAAAAACTTTTTCTCCAGTAACGGCAGCTCCCGTAACAAGTATGCCTGGCAAATTGGCTTCAGGGGCGCAAACCTGTTTGCCATTAAAGGCCTTAACTATTTAGTTGAAGGCAATAATGTTAAGCCATATACCTATTCGGAACGCAGTTCGGTACAAAACTACGCTGATAATGGCGAGCCATTGGCGCACCCCTGGGGAGCAAACCTGCGCGAGGTTGTGGGATTGTTAAATTACTCGTACAAACGTTTTGATTTTAGCGGTGAGCTTGATTACGGGCATTATGGCTTAGATATTAACGGTCAAAATTATGGTAAGGACCTTTTTCAAATATACCTCGATCCGTCAAGGCAGCTTGGTAACTATACCGGGCAGGGCTTAACCACCAACATGGTTTTCCTGGAGGGGAAAATAGCTTATTTACTAAATCCCAAATATAACCTGCGCATCGAGCTGGGCGGCCTTTACCGCACTGAGAAAAATGATCAGTTTCATGACAAAACCGCTATGCTGAGTTTTGGTATCCGTAGCTCTTTCAGGAGCATGTACAATGATTTAGCAAGCTATAAGGCGCATTAAAAATAGCGTAAATACATCTAAACTGGGTTAACATAACTTAACACATTTCAGAAATTTTATTTATAAATACTTAATAATCAATACATTGTAATTTTTCATGGTTAACACTAAATTGATGTTTTGCGCAAACAGGCGCATCTGAATTTTTGTGCCTGTTTGCGTCAAACAAGTGCCGGAGAGACTTGGATCTTTTAACCAGAACGACTATTAAGCACGTCTCTTAAAATTCAGTCTTAAAGATTGTTTTGGAACCATAGCCGTTGATAAACGAACGGCATTCCCTACAAATGCCTCGACTGGTATCCCCTCACCACGAAACTAATCACTGCCAGAAATACGTTCAGCCCTAAAATAACAGCGATATAAATGATGTGGCTATCGTGCGGTATGGCACCCAGGTAATCGGCAACGGGTATGGCCTGGGTAAGGGCGTAAGTAAGTAAAAAAAAGATGATCTCGAACAGCTTTTTACCCTTGCTGATAATTCCAATGCAAACAGCTAATAAAACAATGCAAATTGCCCCGCTGATGATATTGAAGATTGCGTAACCGTTGCCTGCAATTATATAACGTGATACCAAGGGAAATGCTAAAACGATACACAATATTACTCCCGCCAGTATTTGTGCGGGCAGCATACGCTGTAACGGTTTGTAGGATGTATAAGTAAAATAATGCAGGCGATAGGTTTCTTCCTTGGTAGCCAGTTCCGATAGGCGTGTTACCTGCAAAAACCAAAGTACAGGCAATATATACAGGTGCGAAATAGCTACAGGTGCAAATAGCATACTTAAAGATGCAGCGCCTATAATAAGCCATAACCATTTAGATCCTTTACGTACCAGTAAAAGCAACTCAGTTTTGATGAAGGGGAAGATACCGTAATCGGTAACCAGGGGTGGCATAAGTGCGCGGTTGATGCCAGTTGCGGCAAATGCCAGCCTTGCTGGCTTCTGCTCGTTAGCAATCACTTTTTTCCTTTTACTCACGGCTTGCTTAAAATCAAACCGGTGAAAAAAGGATGATGAAAGATAAACCAAACCCACGGATATCATAAGCCACAATAAACGGCTTGCTAAAAACAGGCTGGTTATGGTTATGCCGTTCCACTCAAATATCCGGAAGCTGCGTTTACCGCCAAAAGTGAAACCAAGGTTAACACCTTCAATATGCTGGTGATATTGGGTATTTACCTGGTTTTTGATGCTGGTTGTCATGGTGCGTACGCCATACGGGTCGATAATAACAGCAAGTGTTTCGTTTTTTTGCCCGTTAACATTGGCCATCAACGCGCCGAAAAAGAAAAAGAACGTGATGTATTGCAGGATGCTTTTTCGGCCCAAAAACACTTCGGACGCTACCGCCAGCGATGATATAAAAACCATAGCCGGCACTACAAACAATAAATAAGGGATAATAAAATTGCTGATAATAAACGGAGAGCCGCTGGTACGCACAAAAAACATAATGATACTTACCACAAAAGTGCAGCCGGCAATAGTGAGCAGCACCAGTAAATTACTAAGCATTTTACTAAGCAGGTAACCAAAATTGGTAATGGGCGTGGTGGCTATAATTAAGCCAACCTCGGTATCGATATCTTTTTTAATACCGCCATTTACCAAAAAGAAACCATAAAGCGAAAGCATAATAGCGGTCATCATTCCCGAAACATAACCTACCCAGGCCGAATTATAAACGCCTTTAAAACCTACAACATTTAAGGTGGTGTATGATGCCGTAGGTGGAGGCACAAATGAATATGCCGCGTAAAAAGTAATAGCCAGGGTAATCAGGAAAGCGTAGCTGCGCGTGCGCTGCAGGTAGTCGGCTTTAATAATGCTGTAAATGTATCTCACGGCGCTTAGTTGTTATTTTGCGTTAAAAACAAATAAGCATCTTCTAAACTGGCATTTACAGCTATTGCTCCCATTTCTGGCTGCCCGGTCCTGGTAATAAAACGAACCTTGGTTTTATCCTTTTGCCGGCTGGTATCAATAACCTGGTGTTTGGTACGGATGCCGGCAATTTCATCATTACTTACCAGTACTTCAAATACTTTACCATCAACCAACTTTATAATATCCGGTTGGGCAGCTTTATTAAGCAGTATGCCGTTTTTCATGATGGCAACTTCATCGGCTATGGTTTCAATATCCGATACGATGTGCGATGAAAGGATGATGATACAATCGTCGGCCAGGTCAGATATCAGTTGCCGAAACCTTACCCGCTCTTCAGGATCAAGGCCAACGGTGGGCTCATCAAATATCAGCACTTTAGGGTCATTCAACAGCGCTTGTGCTATGCCAATCCGTTGTTTCATCCCGCCGGAGTAGGTGCCAATAGGGCGTTTGGCATCGGCAGTTAAATTAACGCCTTCCAACAGCAGGTCTATCCGCTTGCGTAAGCCATTGCCGCCTACGCCTTTCATAGCGGCTATGTATTCTAAAAACTCGTACGCGTTAAGGTTAGGGTAAACCCCAAAATCCTGCGGCAGGTAACCCAATATTTTCCGAATTTTATCAGGATTGGCAACAATATCTTCATCATCTAAAAATAAGGTACCCTTTGTTGGTTTGCTGATGGTAGCAATAATTTTCATCAGTGTTGATTTGCCAGCGCCGTTGGGGCCAAGTAGTCCCAATACACCTTTTTCAATGGTGATGGAATAATCGGTAAGGCCGCTTTTATGCTGGTTATATTGTTTGGTCAGATTTTTTATGACTAAGGACATCGGTGTGCTTTTTATGCCCTGTAAGATGCATGTTACACATTTAAGTTACACCAACCGGCGAATTTACATCAGGTTACCGATCCAATTTACCGCCTCCTCATCAATCTCTCTCAACGTAGCTTTGCTCAATAACAATCTTTAGCTATTTAAATATCATCAAAACATTTCCTTTTACTAAATTGCCCCTAATTCTATATACATGAAAATACTGTTTGCCATACAGGGAACCGGCAACGGGCATATAAGCCGGGCCCGCGAAATTGTACCTTTATTACAGCAATATGGCGAGGTTGACCTGCTGGTGAGCGGCACCGAGGCCGAGGTTTCATTATCGCAGCCTTTAAAATACAGGTTTCATGGGGTTAGTTTTGTTTTTGGCACCAACGGCGGGGTTGATAACTGGGCTACGTGGAAAATCATGAACCTGCGCCGGTTTTGGCACGATTTGCGGCACCTTCCCTTAAAACAGTACGATTTGGTAATTAACGATTTTGAGCCGGTAAGTGCCTGGGCCTGTAAGTTTCAGCGTGTACCCTCGGTATCGTTAAGTCATCAGTGCTCCTTTGTATCGCCTAATACCCCCCGGCCCGAAAAAAAAGACCCTTTTGCGCAGTGGCTCTTAAAAAATTATTCGCCTACCACCTATCATGTGGGCTTTCATTTTGAACGTTACGATACTTTTATAAATACACCCGTTATCCGCAGCGAGATACGGCAGATGGAAACCAGCAACCTGGGGCATTATAGCGTTTACCTGCCTGCGTATGACGATAAAACACTGTTGAAACACTTGGGGGCGGTAAAAGATGTACAATGGGAGGTGTTTTCAAAACGCCAGAAAACGCCGATGCAGGCCGGCAACGTGCAGATATTCCCCGTAAATAACGAAGCCTTTAATAAAAGCCTGGCCAGTTGCGAGGGGCTACTAACGGGTGGAGGATTTGAAGGCCCTGCCGAGGCATTGTTCCTGAAAAAGAAAGTGATGATGATACCCATGAAAGGGCAGTATGAGCAGCAATGCAACGCCCTTTCGGCCTCAAAACTGGGCGTGCCCGTAGTGCCCGAGATTAACGACTCCTTCGGCAGCCATTTAACCAAATGGATTAATGACGATAAAAAAATTATTGTTGATTTCCCTGATGAAACCGCGCAGATAGTTGATAAACTGGTGAAGCAATACGCAAGGTAGTACTAAGTCAACAGTACTAAGTCGTAAGTATAAAGTGGAGTTTTCGTGTTGGACGTAAAGCGGCCTAAAAAACGATCGTTATTGCCTCGTACTTATCTTGGTATTTACGTAACCCATTCGCTTGAACGCAGGCTAAGACTCACCCGGTCGAGGCTGCGCCCGACCACCCTCTCTCCGGCTTGCGCCGCAAAGAGGGTTGAAGCTCATTTTTTTTTATTTTTTTATCCCTCTATGCGAGAAGCGGAAAGAGGGGTGACGGGCGCAGCCTCGTCGGGGTGAGTTGTCTCCGCCATGCGATATACATCTCCCTTCAGTTTTTTTGCAAAACTTTAACACTCAAAATGATGCGCGGATAACTGAATGTTTATACCGCCCATAAATTTGTGTTTTTTATACTTGTTGATTACCTATTACGCAGTTTGTTTTAAGCGCAATTACCGATTTATATGTTGGTTTGAAACAAATTCAATAGCTTTACATCTAAATACCATGGAAGGCAATAAAATAATTAACACAGTTACTAATTTATTTAGAGGCGCCGACGACCGCGACTGGCCCTTGATAGAAAGTATACTGGCACCGGTGGTTACACTTGATTACTCTTCAATGAATGGCTTTGGGCCGGCAGAACTTAGCCCGGCGCAGATAGTAGATAACTGGGCTTCATTTTTACCGGGTTTTGATAAGACTGACCATCGTGTTTCGGCATTCAAAGTACAGCTTAACGGTAAAATGGCCGATGTTTTTTACAGCACGGTTGCCAGTCATTTCCTGGGCGACCAAGTTTGGGTTGTTACAGCAAATTACCATACCAAACTGGCCAAATACGATGATACCTGGCTTATTACTTACCATAAAATTGATTTTGAAAGCCAGAGCGGTAATGCAAACCTGCCAAAACAGGCACACCAGGTTATAGCCGATAGAAAAGCTGTGCAGTAGATTTCGCGGAGTTTATCATTCCTTTCAAATATTGTTGAGCAATATCACTTTGCACCTGGGCGTCTCAGCGCGAAAAAAATCTTATCAATTTTAAAAGCAGTTATGGTCTTAAAATCCTTAATCCAAAAAACTTTTATCTTTGCTTCCCTAAATGAAATATCTAATAGTAGGACTTGGAAATATAGGCCCCGAATATGCTGATACCCGGCATAATATAGGCTTTATGGTTTTGGATGAACTGGCTAAACAGGAGGGCGCCAAATTTTATAATATGCGCCTGGCTTATTATACCGAGGTATCTGTTAAAGGGCGCACACTTTGCCTTATCAAACCTACTACTTTTATGAACCTGAGCGGAAAAGCCCTTAACCACTGGATGAAAGATTTAAAAATTCCGCTGGAGAATGTGCTGGTTATTGTTGATGATATTGCGCTACCCCTGGGTACCCTGCGCCTAAAACCCAAAGGAAGCGCGGCCGGGCACAATGGTTTAAAACATATTGAAGCTACACTTGGCCACAACAATTATGCGCGCCTGCGTTTTGGAGTGGGCGATAACTTCCCTAAAGGCAGGCAGGTTGACTATGTGTTGAGTGGTTTTGATGATGATGAAAAGCCCGAACTGCCTGCGCTGATTGATCGCTCGATTGAAATGGTGAAGAGTTTTTGTACCATCGGTACCGAACTAACCATGACCAGGTTTAACAAATAAAAAATTTACCGGCTGATAACTAACCAATTAGTTAAAAAGTGTTAAATAGTTGTTCCATGTTGCAACACATGGGTATCTTGCTGCGTCATATCACCTAAATTCCTTATGCAAAAATTTTTACTAACAGTAATTTGCTGTTGTTTCTCCATATTGGCTATAGCGCAAAACCCCAGCACTTCAAATATTACCGTTAAAGGTGTAGTTATCGATTCGGCCGCAAACAAGCCATTGGGCTATGTTACGGTTGTTTTGCAGGATGCTGCAACAAAGGCATCGGTAAAAAGTACCCTTACAAAAGACGATGGCAGCTTTGAGCTTAAGGCGCCCGAAGGTAAAACTTACCAGATGGCTGTTGCATTTGTTGGCTTTGCATCGAAAACGTTTCCTGTTAAAGTTGCCGCATCTGTAGTTGATGCCGGTAAAATATATATGTCGGCGGCCAGCAAGCAACTGGGCGAGGTGAGTGTTACCGCCGTAAGGCCGGTTATGAAACAGGAGGTTGACCGGCTCACTTATGATGTACAGGCCGACCCGGAAAGTAAAGCAATATCCGCCCTGGATATGATGCGTAAGGTGCCCTTGCTATCGGTTGATGGCGACGACAAGATAAGGCTGAAAGGAAGCGGCAATTATAAGATACTGGTAAACGGTAAAGAATCGGCCCTGATGGCCAAAAATCCATCGGATGTGCTGAAGGCTATGCCGGCAACCAATATTGAAAGGATAGAGGTAATTACCACGCCACCCGCAAAGTACGATGCGGAGGGTTTATCGGGCATTATCAATATCGTTACCAAAAAAAATGCCGACCAGGGCTATAACGGCAGCATCAATTCGCGATTTAACAGTATCTGGGGGCCGGGCTACAATTTAAATGCTACGGTAAAACAAGGCAAATTTGGCCTGTCGGGCTACGCCGGTTTTGGTAACCAAAACAGGGTTAACAACAGCAACCAAAGTTCGCAAACACAAAACGTTTCGCAGTCGGTTTTAAATCAAAATGGTAATGGCTGGTTTGAGGGAAAGTACAAATATGCCAACGCCGAGTTAAGTTATGAATTGGATAGTTTAAACCTGATAACCGGTTCCTTCGAGCTTTTCCAGGGAAATTTTAACCAGAACAGCGACCAAATATCAACACAGATAAAAAAAGACGGCACCATTGCCGAGGCTTACCGGAGCCTGAACGATGGGACAAACCACGATAAGGGAACAGATATTTCTGTTAATTACCAGCTTGGCTTCAAAGATAAAAAAGACGAGTTGCTTACCGCATCCTATAAATACAGCTATTCGCCAGGTAACCAGTACAACAGCAATAATTTTACCGATAGGGTGAATTTTGATGACGTTAACAATCCCAATTTCAGACAGTATAATAAAGCAGGCGACAAAGCGCATACCTTTCAGTTAGATTATGTGTACCCTTTTAAGAAAGTAAACCTTGAAATGGGCGGTAAGGTGATACTGCGCAATAATTTTAGCGATTACAGGCGCGAAAACCAGGATGCCAATACAGGCGATTATGTGGTAGATGCCAACCAAACCAATACGTTTGATTATCACCAGGATGTGTACAGCGCCTATAATTCGTACCAGGTAAAATTTACCAAATGGACGGCCAAAGGCGGCTTACGCCTGGAACATACCCAGGTAAACGCCGATTTTGCCGGTACACCACTGGATAGGGGATACAATAACTTAATCCCGTCAATATCTATACAGCGAAGCTTTAAAACAAGCAGTTTTAATTTTGGTTTCACGCAACGTATTCAGCGCCCCGGCATATACCAGCTAAATCCATTTGTTGATAACTCAAATCCTAAGTTTGTAACCACCGGCAACCCGCAGCTGCGGCCCGAGCTTAACAATACATTTGAGCTTACGTACAGCAATTTCAAAAAAGCAGCTATCAATGCCGGGCTTAGCTACGCTTTCTCCAATAACTCTATCCAAAATGTGAGCACGCTTATTGATACCGTTACTTACACCACGTATCAAAATTTGGGTAGCAACCGCACCCTTGGATTAAACCTGAATACCAATTTAACTATCACCAAAAAGTTTACCGTTAGTATCAATGGCGGAATTTCGCACATTTGGCTCAAGGGTACTTATAATGGTAGCTTTTATACCAATGATGGTTACACCGGCCGCGCTTTTGGAAACCTGGCCTATAAGTTTGACGGCGGCTACCGCCTGGCGCTGGACGCCGGTTTCTTTAGCGGCGATGTAACGCTGCAGGGAAAATCAAGCAGTTTTATATTTAACTCCTATGTGGCCTCCAAAGAGTTTTTCAAAAAAACATTTACGGTATCGTTGGTTGCCAATAACCCGTACAGTAAATACCGTACTTACCATGGCTATACCCGCACAAATGATTTTTATAATACCTACAGCGGCACCAATCCTTACCGCAATTTTGCCATAAGGCTCAACTATAAATTCGGCAAGCTTAACAGTGATATTAAAAAGAACCAGCGTGGTATCAATAATGATGATACCAAGGGCGGCGGTAGTAAAAGTGGAGGCGGAAATCAATAGCTTTGCAGTATGAAAGTTTACGGAATTACCAATTGCAATACAGTAAAAAAAGCCCTCGACTGGCTTAAAGCAAACAATGTAGATTACGATTTCCAGGATTTTAAAAAACTGGGTGTTAGCGCCGAAAAACTACAGGAGTGGGATACAAAAGCCGGATACGAAAAGTTCATGAACAAGCAAGGCCTAACCTGGAAACAACTTGACCCGGCGGTTAAAGAGAGCGTTAAAACAAATACCGATGCCCTGCAATTGCTGCAACAAAAAACCAGCATGATTAAACGCCCGGTTATTGAAGACGGCGGTTTCCTGTTTTTTGGCTTTGATGAAAATGTATATACCGATCATTTTTTAGGGAAGTAAAAAGATCCCAGATTTAAATTTACAAATGTTCGAAGAAGATAGAAGGCAACTTTTCTAAATCTAAAGTTTGGATGTAAGACTTGCTATTAAGCCGTATGCCCCAAAAATGAGGATGCATATTCAACCCGCTTTTTAACTCTTCGCATCTGTTTTTTAGAAAACTATAAATGCCGCCTTTGTGCTTGAGGATTTGCTGGATAAATAACTCATATTGTTTATCAAAACAATTTAAATAGTACTTAGGATGCTCGTTTTCGAAAACAACAAATTCGCCATAAGTCAGGTCTCCACGGGAATAGATGTTTTTGCGCCCCCACAGGGTATAGATAGGCGTAACCCGAAAGCCAACTTTTTCAAAATTATTGCCTGACTGAATTTGACTCATCCTCGTGACGCACTTATATAGATGTGTTTTCAAATATATAGATGTGTTTTATTAATAGTATATCATTTTCAGGAAATTACGCTACTTCGAACTGAAAAACTGCCATTTGCCAGTCTAATCACTAATTAATACTCACCAATTGTCAGACGATTCACTAAATCACTAATTCACTAACTCACTAATTAATAAGCAAATCAATAATTCACTAATTCCGTCATTCAATAATTAACAAACGCGTAACAATCATTTTACGGGCTATTTAAAAAAGCTTTTTTGTGTATACTTGCTTTGTATTCTCAAAATTGACTGAAATGAATTTAAAACTAATGGCCGGTTTAAGTACGGCCTTTATGATGGCTATTGCTGCCGTTAACGCGCAACAGGCACCAACCCCTCCTCCAGCAGCCGCACCGGCATCTGATTACAGTTACCATGAAGCTTTTGGCCCGCCGTTTTATACTAAAAATGGTACCGAGTTTCGTGCAGCCGACGGGCAACCAGGCGCAAAATATTGGCAAAACCGCGCCGATTACAGCCTGGCCGCAACCCTTGATGATAAAAGCAACCTGATTACCGGTTCGGAAGTGTTAACCTATACCAATAACAGCCCGCAAAACCTGAGTTTTTTATGGATGCAGCTGGATCAGAATTTGTTTAAGTTAGATTCCCGCGGTACGGCAATTGTTCCGCCAGCAGGCAGCCGCAACTGGGGCCGGGGCGAAGCATTTGAAGCCGGGTACAAAATAAAATCGGTAAAAGCTGTTGATGCAAAAGGCGGCACTACCGATGTTAAATTCCTGATTAGCGATACCCGCATGCAGGTATTTTTGCCAAAACAGGTAACTGCCAATGGAGGTAACGTTAAGCTGAAAATAGAATATTCATTTGTATCGCCCAATTACGGATCAGACCGTATGGGATACCTGGACGATAAAAAGTCAAAAAACGGGAAAATATATACCGTGGCCCAGTGGTACCCACGCATGTGTGTGTATGACGATGTAATGGGATGGAATACCCAGCCTTACACGGGCCCGGGTGAATTTTACCTGGAGTATGGCGATTTTGACCTGAGCATTACCGCTCCGGCAAATCATATTGTAGTGGCTTCTGGCGAGTTATTAAACCCAACCGAAGTATATACGCCCGAACAACAAAAACGCTGGGCACAGGCTGCCACAAGCGAAAAAACGGTAGTTATCCGTTCGGCTGCCGAGGTTACCGATCCTAAATCCCGCCCGGCTGGTAAAGCTACACTTACCTGGCGCTTTAAAATAAAGAACGCGCGCGATGCTTCATGGGCGTCATCTGCAGCGTTTATTATCGATGCAGCTAAAATGGACTTGCCAAGCGGAAAAAAATCTATCGCTATTTCGGCCTACCCGGTTGAAAGTGATGGACAGGATGCCTGGTCGCGCTCAACTGAGTATGTGAAAAAATCTATTGAGTACAACTCGGCAAAATGGTTTGAATTCCCTTACCCAGCTGCTACTGCCGTTGCCGGTATTGTAGGTGGCATGGAATATCCGGGCATTGTTTTTTGCGGGTACACTGCAAAAAAAAGCGGTCTTTGGGGCGTAAATGACCATGAATTTGGCCACACCTGGTTCCCGATGATCGTTGGTTCAAACGAGCGTTTATACGGCTGGATGGACGAAGGTTTTAATACGTTTATCAACACCTTATCAACCGCCGATTTTAATAACGGAGAATACAACCGCAAGGCTGGAGATATGCATAAAACAGCCCTGGTATTAACAAGGCCAGAGTTGGAGCCTGTATTAAGTCAGCCGGCCAACCTTAAAGAAAAAAATACCGGTATCCTGTTATACTTTAAACCGGGCGTTGGCCTTACTTTGCTGCGTGAGCAGATTTTAGGCCCAGAGCGTTTTGATTTCGCGTTTCAGACCTATATCAAGCGCTGGGCATTTAAACACCCAACACCTGATGACTTTTTCCGCACCATGGAAAATGCATCCGGCGAAAGCCTGCAATGGTTCTGGAGAGGCTGGTTCCTGAACAACTGGCGTTTGGATGTTGCCGTAAGCGATGTTAAATATGTTGATAATGATGCAACTAAAGGCGCTATGATCACCATTGATAATCTGGGCAAATTGGCCATGCCGGTTACTTTGGAAATAAAAACCAAAAGCGGTAAAGTAGATAGGTTAAAACTACCTGTTGAAGTTTGGGAGCGCAACGCCACCTGGACATTCAGATATCCATCAACAGAAGAAATTGAATCTGTTACCTACGACCCTGACAAAGTATTACCGGATTACAACCCCGACAATAACGTTTGGACAAAGAAATAAAAATACAGAAACCCGGTTGACGCCGGGTTTTTTGTTTGAAAACTATGTCATTGCGAGCGATAGCGTGGCAATCTCGTTGCATGCTAAGCGAATTTGCATGGCTCGCGAATAGATGCTTCGTACCTATCGATGAATATTTTCTTTTCGAAGCGCGTGGGCCCGTCACCTGAGCCTGTCGAACGGTCGCGCGGAGAGGCCTTTGCCCGCTATGCTTCGACAGGCTCAGCATGACAATGTTCTTTAGTATGTCATTCTCCCTTCAGAATTTCACGAAATTTTACCATTCAGCATGACAAGTATTTAAGGAATGTCATGCTCCCTTCAGACGCGGATTTTAGTATGTTACTCCTCCGTCAACACCGTAAACTCAAATGCAAGCGGTTCAAAATGACGCACCAGTTCATCAATAAAGGTCTGCCCCCAGCGTACATACATTAAACCGAAATTTTCGGTGCGTTCCTGCAGGCTGTCTTTAGGGAAAAGCTCGGCTTTAACTACAGCTAATTGTTCAAGCCTGGTAGCATAGTTGCGTTTTTCTGCTTTGATCAGTTTTTTCTCCAGGTTATCTATAGCGTGTTTTAACCTTGCCTGTACAGCAGATGCCGATGGCGATAGGGTAGGGTCTATTTTATAAGAGCGCAGCTTTATCTTTTCGAACAGGGCGCTCATTTCGCGCCATTCACCTTCCAGGCTCAGGTTGTGGTTGCTGTGTTTTTTTACCCAGTCGGTTTTAAGGGTATCGTTTGGTTTAAACAAGTCGGCGGCTGTAAGATCCATGTGTTTAACTTTTGCTGCCTGGTCTTTCTTTACAACCAATGCCGAGTTACGCAGGATGAGTATAGGAAAATCAACCTTATAAAAATCGAAGTTAGCTTTCAGTTCCAGCCAGTAAACCACCTCGGCACCGCCGCCAATGTAGGCTATATTGGGTAAAATGCATTCCTGGTACAAGGGACGCATCACTACGTTAGGGCTAAAGCGTTCGGGGTAAGCGGCTATTTCTTCCTTCAATTCCGCTTCAGTAAAACGGATTTCGGTATTCATTACCTGGTAACTGTCGCGCTCAAATATTACGCGTTCGCGCAGGCTATCCTTCAGGTAAAAAAAGTTTATCTCGCGGGGATTAACCTGGATATGTACACCAAGTTTGTGCAAATGCTCATTAGTGGCCGTGATGTTTTTAAAGCTGTTTTGATTGATGATATCCTGCTCCATAATTGGGGCAAACTGCTTTTTAAACTCATGGTCGTCGGCATCGATGATCACTAAACCATATTGGCCAAACAGCGCGTTTACCAGGTAGCGGGTAGCATCGGCCAGTTTATCAAATTTGGTATAGGCGGTTTCTACAATTTCGGCAACCTCCACGGCGTGGCCTTCCATGCCTAAAACACCTTTGTACTGGTTAAGCGCCTGCCGCATAGTATCGGGATTGATACGCCCGGTTGCGCCCGAAGCCTCGTACCACCAATGTACTTTTTTGCCGCCGATGTTGGTATAATTAATCTCGGCAAAATCATGGTCTTCACTGGCCATCCAGTAAACAGGTACAAAGTTTTTATTAGGATGAGCGGCTTTTAATTGTTGGGCTAACTTAATTGCGGTAGCAATTTTATAAAGAAAATAAAGCGGACCGGCAAAAATGTTAAGTTGATGCCCGGTTGTAATGGTATACGTATTCTCAAGCTTTAAGAGGTCTAAATTCTGAGCAGTGAGTGGTTGTACGTTATAGGTTATACGTTTTATGTTAGTTTCACTTTCAGACTTTCTGGCTTTTGAACTTTCGGACTTCTCCGCGTATTGTTTGGATAAAACGCGGTGCAGAATTTCACGATCGGCAACAACTTTTTTATTTTTCAGTAGTTGGGCAAATCCGTCCATATCAGGGCGGTAGCCGTAAAAAGGTTGCAGGTCGGCCCGGTTTTCGATGTAGTCAATAACGGTGGGCGAAAAAAATCCGGTTTCTTTATAACTTATACAGGAGGCTTCCATTAGTCCAAATGTAAAATCATTAACGGTAATGCACCGCAAAATAGCATTATTTTACAATTTGTCCATAAAGGTCAAAGTCTTCGGCGCTGTCTATCTTCACGTTAACAAAGCTGCCAACGGTTGCATAATCAATGCTGGCATCAATTAAAACCTCGTTATCAACCTCGGGCGAATCAAATTCTGTGCGGCCAACAAAGTAATTGCCGTCTTTTTTATCAACCAAAACCTTAAATGTTTGGCCAATTTTTTCCTGGTTCTTATCAAAAGAAATTCCCTGTTGAATCTCCATAATGGCGTCAGCACGTTCTTGTTTTACCTCGTCGGGTACATCATCAACCAGTGAATGGGCGTGTGTTTTTTCCTCGTGCGAGTAAGTGAAGCAGCCAAGGCGATCGAATTTAGTATCCTCGACCCATTGGGCCATTTCTTCAAAATCTTGTTGGGTTTCGCCCGGGTAGCCGGTAATGAGGGTAGTACGCATGGCTATGCCAGGCACTTTATCACGAATCTGGTTTACCAGGTCGATTGTTTTTTGTTTGGTGATACCACGGCGCATAGATTTAAGCATATCATCGCTGATGTGCTGCAAGGGCATATCCATGTATTTGCAAATGTTATCACGCTCGTTCATTACATCCAAAACCTCCATCGGGAAGCCGGATGGGTAAGCGTATTGCAGCCTGATCCACTCTACACCGTTAACATCACTCAGGCGGCGGAGTAACTCATCAAGGTTACGTTTGCCGTACAAATCTAAACCGTAATAAGTTAAGTCCTGGGCAATGAGTATTAATTCTTTAGTGCCGTTTTTTACCAGGTTTTGGGCGTCTTTAACCAATTGGTCAATAGGTGTGCTCAAATGCTTGCCGCGCATCAATGGAATAGCGCAAAACGAACAGGGGCGGTTACAACCTTCGGCTATTTTAAAATAAGCAAAATGGGATGGAGTGGTTAGCAAACGTTCGCCAATCAGTTCGTGTTTATAGTTTGCCCCTACAGAAGCCAGCAGGTTTTGCAGGTCATTCGTGCCGAAGTAAGCGTCAACATTGGTTATTTCGGCTTCCAGCTCAGGTTTGTAACGTTCGCTTAAGCAACCGGTAACTATTACTTTGCCAACTTTGCCTTGTTCCTTAAGTTCGCTATACTGGAGGATGGTGTCAATAGATTCCTGTTTGGCATTATCGATAAAGCCGCAGGTATTGATAACGATGATGTCGTTTTTACCTACTTTTTCAGCCTCGTGCACCACATCAAACTGGTTGCCTTTCAGCTGGCCCATCAATATCTCAGAATCGTATATGTTTTTTGAACAGCCTAAAGTAACCACGTTAACACGTTGTTTAACAGGTTTAGCTACCGGCCGGGAAATTTCTTTTGTCTTCATAACACACTAATCATAGCAATGAAAAAATTGTCATTGCAAGGAACGAAGCAATCGCGAACTATAAAGGGTTGAATTGCAAGGGAAGAGATTGCTTCGTCGTTCCTCCTCGCAATGACATAATTTTTATTGTTTGAATAAGGAATCGACGAAAGCCTGCCTGTCAAACAATTGCAGGTGCTCCATGCCTTCACCTACACCTATATATTTCACCGGGATTTTAAACTGATCTGATATCCCAATCACTACACCACCTTTAGCCGTACCATCAAGCTTGGTTAAAGCCAGTGCGTTTACGTTGGTGGCTTCGGTAAATTGCTTGCATTGCTCAATAGCATTTTGGCCTGTTGATGCATCCAGTACCAATAATATTTCGTGTGGTGCGCCGGGAATTACCTTTTGCATCACATTTTTAATTTTGGTAAGCTCGTTCATCAGGCCTACTTTATTGTGTAATCTGCCGGCAGTATCAATTATCGCTACATCATCACCGTTGGCAACAGCCGAGCGAAGGGTATCATAAGCTACAGAAGCCGGATCGGAACCCATTGGCTGTGCCACCACTTTTACATCAACCCGTTTGCCCCAAAGCTGCAACTGGTCAACAGCTGCGGCGCGGAAGGTATCGGCAGCGCCAAGCACTACTTTATTGCCGGCCTGTTTAAGCTTATGGGCCAATTTACCAATGGTGGTGGTTTTACCTACGCCGTTAACGCCAACCACCATAATTACATAGGGCTTATGATCGCCATATTCAAAATTGCGGAAATCGTTACTGTTATTTTCGGCCAGGAGTTTTTGGATCTCGTCTTTCAACAGTACATTCAGTTCGCTGGTGCCGATGTATTTATCGCGGGCCACACGTTCCTGAATGCGTTCGATGATTTTGAGCGTGGTTTTTACACCTACGTCTGATGTTACCAGGATCTCTTCCAAATCATCCAGCACATCATCATCAACGGTTGATTTACCTGCGACGGCCTTGGTTATCTTTGAAAAAAAATTATCCTTGGTTTTTTCTAAACCGGTATCAAGGGCTTGCTGCTCCTGCTGTGTATTTTCCTTTTTCTTAAAAAAATCAAATAATCCCATTTTAGATGTGCAGATTTTAGATTACAGATGTGCAGTTAATTGATATGCAAATGTGCAGATTTTAGATGTGCAGATTAACCACTATGCTGTAATAAGTGATATATTTTCTCATCTGCATATTTGCACATTTGAAATTTGCACATCTATATAATTTGCATATCAAAACAAAAAAGCCCTCTCGTAAAAACAAGACGGCTTCGATATTTTGATCAAAAGTTTAAGCAAATATTATTTGCCTGCAATGATGTCCTTAACAGCGTCGTTAGGAACAATTTGCTCTTTGAATGAATAAGCACCAGTTTTTGGTGATTTGTTCATTGTGATAACTTTTGAATATTCTTTGCCTTTACCTGCTACTTTCAGTGTTGCAACTACTTTCTTTGCCATGTTGTTTTTGTGTTGTACGTTTTACGTGGTACGTATTACGTAATGTTAAACATTTTAATTAGCTTGATCCTACGTATAACGTAAAACGTTTAACGTATAACCTATTTAATCTCTTTATGAACAGTTACTTTCCTTAAAACCGGGTTGAATTTTTTCATTTCCAGTCTTTCAGTTGTATTTTTTTTGTTCTTGGTGGTAATATAGCGAGACATGCCTGGCATACCGCTTGTTTTKTGTTCAGTACACTCTAATATAACCTGAACCCTGTTGCCTTTTTTTGCCATTTTCTTTTTATGTTGTACGCATCACCGTCACGGCTTACGTAATTTTTCAAATTATACCCTGTACGTCGCCAATTTTACAATTTGTAAAACCGTTAACGTACAACTACTAAATGTATCCTTTTTTTACAAATTTATTGATACAGGCAGTAATACCATTTTTGGTGATAGTTTTTACTGCTGAAGTAGATACCTTTAAGGTAATCCATTTATCCTCTTCAGGGATATAAAACTTTTTAAGTTTTAAGTTAGGATGAAATCTGCGTTTAGTTTTAACGTTTGAGTTAGAAACGTTGTTACCAACTATAGATGCTTTTCCTGTTAGATCACAAATTCTTGACATGACAAATATTTTTAATTATCAACCCTTTATTCAAAAAGAGTTTGCAAATATCAGACTTTTTAATCAAATATTCAATAGCGTTTTCAAAAATTGTTAAATAAATTCAAAAAGCCATTATAAGTGCCAAATTTGAGAGTATAGTGCTTGTTTACAATGTCC
>NZ_JBFUIJ010000060.1:0-30371 GCF_056401935.1 Mucilaginibacter sp. P4_D1 | reverse complement strand
ATCGAATTGCAGGGCGTCTGGGATTTTTCGCTACGCTCAAGAGGTAGTTTCTCTTTCGCGCCCTGCTCTTTCCGACCCGCTCTATCGAAATGACAATTTCTTTTATCTAAAGGATGTGTGCAGATGGCAAGGAATCGCACATTCCCCCCCCCTCCTTTTTATTTCCTCCAAACACCCTTGATGTGACGATCATCACTTTTTGGGGTGCCTGTTGTCATGGTGCACCCTGTTAATTCCAGGGATATTTGCGGTATAAAAATCAATTGAATCATGGAAACTACAATGAGTACCCGTGTCCAATGGACCGCCCAACCAACTACAGAAAAAAACACCAATGACTTAGCTAACAAATGGAACACTTTTGTTAACAGCCAAACCGACAACAAAACATTATGGTTTTTGGTATCACTGGTTTTTCAGGGCGTTTTTTTTCTGCCGGTACCCGCCATTTTAATATATTACTTTAATGCGCCAGTACTTGTTTTGGTTGTGACCTTAACCTTATTTTTTGCCAATATTATAGCCGGCATGGGCGGCGCCGGTATTAAAACCCTGCTTACCCTGTTTGCTGCAAGCATAGCGCTTCATGCGTTAATGCTCATTGCCTTCACCATATAATTTATATTTATGATTCCTCAAAAAATGAAAGCCGCCGTGATACGTGAGTTTGGCGCACCATTACAAATTGAAGATGTGGAGGTTAAAACCCCGAACGCCAACCAGATACTGGTTAAAGTAATTTCATGTGGTGTTTGCCATACCGATTTACACGCCTGCAATGGCGACTGGCCGGTAAAACCAAAACTGCCCCTTATACCGGGCCACGAGGCTATTGGCTATGTGGTAGCAATAGGCGCCGATGTTAAAAACGTAAAAGAAGGCGATATTGTAGGCGTACCATGGCTTTACAGTGCCTGCGGCTGCTGCGAGTTTTGTATTACCGGCTGGGAAACACTTTGCGGAACCCAGCAAAATGGCGGCTACAGTGTAGATGGCGGCTTCGCCGAATATGTTCTGGCCGATCCGCGTTATGTGGCTCACTTTCCGGCGGGGATCAATTTTACCGAGATGGCGCCAATTATTTGTGCCGGTGTAACTGTGTATAAAGGACTAAAAGAAACTGAAGTTAAGCCAGGCGAATGGGTTGCTATATCCGGCATTGGCGGCTTAGGGCACCTTGCCGTACAATATGCCAAAGCTATGGGCATGCATGTGGCTGCAATTGATGTTGCCGATGATAAACTGGAACTTGCAAAAAAACTGGGGGCCGAACTGGTTGTTAACGCCAAAGAGCAGGATCCCGGCACGTATCTGCAAAAAGAAACCGGGGGAATGCATGGGGTATTGGTAACTGCAGTATCGCCAATAGCTTTCAGCCAGGGCATATCGGCGCTGCGCCGCAAGGGTACTATCGCGCTGAACGGCTTGCCTAAAGGCGCCTTTGATTTGCCGATATTTGAAACCGTGCTTAACCGCTATACCGTAAGAGGATCAATAGTTGGTACCCGTAAAGATATGGAAGAAGCTATTGCGTTTGCAGTTGAAGGCAAGGTTAAGGCAACCGTGCATGCCGCTAAATTAGAGGATATCAACACAGTATTTGATGATATGAAAGCCGGTAAAATTGACGGCCGCGTTGTGTTGGAGATAGCCAAGCCATAAAAATTCCACCCAAAAAACACCATCATAGCCCAAGTAAAAGCCAGGAACTTAAGTGTTGCCTGGCTTTTGTTTGGGTTAAAAAACTACCGGCTTAAGCTTAAAGCAAATACGTAAAGTTAAAAGTTGTCTTTATTCATAAATACAGTTTATAGCTGGTTACTATATCTGCATATAAATATTAAATATCGGGGGTCCCGGGGAGAACCGATTCATCGGCACAAATCAGCACCTCGCCGATACAATGTCTCCAATAATATCCGACTTTGGTACTTTTAGGTTGATAAGGGATTAGTAATTAATTTATTCATCAAAAAAACTTAAAATTATGGGATTAGGAGCACCTGAAATAATACTCATTATTATTGCAGTATTGTTATTATTTGGCGGCAAAAAAATCCCTGAGCTTATGCGCGGCATGAGCCAGGGTTTAAAGGCATTTAACGACGGTAAAACCCAAAAAGACGCAACGATTAAAGAGTAATTTAACTAAAAAAAGGAAAACCGAAAAAGGCGCATGAGTTATCTCGATGCGCCTTTTTTGCTTGCAAAACACGGTCAAGCTTTCACAGCATTATTATCAGTAAATGTAATCCCTATGAACGAGGTGTGGACATATCTTTTTAACAAAAGAAAATTGTCATTTCGATAGAGCTTGCGGAGAAATAGAGGGGCGCGAAAGAGAAATCTTCGACGATTTCCATGCACTTGGCACCATTGTATAGCATATCGTCGAAGATTTCTCCTCCCCCCTGCGCGCAAGCCCGCCCGGTTCGTTCGAAATGACAAAAGGTTTTATTAATTGATGCGATTCAAAAGACGCGGTTACATCGTAAGACCTTGAAGTGGGGCGAAAGATTTCGGATATTCCAATACCCGGCAGCCCTTTTTAGCCCTCCATCTCCAACACCAGCATCACTGCGCTATTGCTCAAGGCTTCCATATCAGCTTCTTGCAGGCCCCACAAAGCAAGGCCGTCGCGTTCGTGCATCAGCCGGCCTTGCAATTCAAAGGCCCCGGCAATTACAAACGCATAAAACAACGAGCCAGGTGTTTTCAGGTGATAAAGTGCATCCGCACGGCCATCAAACCGGCCGATGTGCAGGTTAAATGGCAGCCTGAATAAAGTGGGGATAATACTTATTAATTCATTTTGCCGGTCATCAAAATCAAAGTTGAAGGTTTGCTTAAAAAACGGGAACACTTCTGTATCAGCGCCTATCTGTAGCTGCAAAAAGTTAACCCAATCATTTGGGTATGGGTTATTTAAAGTTAAAATATCGCCGCTGTTTGCATAATTTATATAAACCTCACCTACATCAACTACCGTACTTTTCCCTTCGGCATCCTCAACAAGCAGGGCGCCGGTTACAGGCACCGCTACAAAATAGCAGGCGTTTTGTACCTGTATGGTAATTGATTTACCGGCCGCCAAAATCTCATCGTTAAATACACGCAGGGGGCCAAAAGCTTTACGGTGCTCATTAAAATGCCCATCGTAATTAAAAGTGCTGCACCGCCTGAAGGTATTATTTTGGGTAATTACCCGCTGATCAGCAAGGTGAATCTGCCCGGGTGAGATCTTTTCCATGTTGTTGTAACTTTTGGAGTGAATGAATATTTACGTATGGCGGCAGTTTGAACAGGTTGCTCAACACTTCTTCATCGCCCATTGCATCGGGCCGGTAATCGGCTACCAGTAAAAAATCGGCAACGGTATCGTGCCAAACCAGTGCCTCTGTATAAAAATTAACTGCCACCTGGTGCCGGGCTTTGTCGTTAATATCAGAGTTGATGACCTCGAACTGAAATTTATTGAACTTTAAAAAACGCTTACCCACGTTATTAAGCACATCGGGCACTATACCACCTAACTGCTGCAAATACCCGGTTATAGCCGGGGTAACCATACCGGCAAGCCTTTGGGCCTTTGGCACGTGTTTTAGCAGGTCGGCATAACTGGTAAAAGCGGTATCGTGGCTATAGTTTTGGGCCTGCATTTTAAACTCCAGGTACGATGMCTCAAACACTACCTTATCCCATTGTTTGGCTGAGTTTAAATCGATAATTTTTCGATAGCAAAGTGTAATTACGCGGGTGTCCATGTTATTTCTGGTTAAGCAGGTACGCTCATGCTGATTGATAATACAAAGCCGGCAGTTTTGCTGCCGGTTATGGTGGCCAGTTCAAGGGTATAGCCATCGCTGAACACGCCATCGGTAGCGTTATAGGTATAACCGCTCATTCCTTTACTATAGCCTGCCACAGTAGCTAAAGCCGTGCCTGTTCCTTCAGGAAAAGCTATTTGTGTAACCTTTAGTGATGTACCTGCCGAATTGTATATATGCACGTGAATATGTGTGGCACGGCCGGTATACCAACCCGGGAAGATAGAGGTAAAAGAAACCAGGCCATTAGCATCGGTAGTTTGCCTGCCACGTAAAAAATGCACCGAAGTGTAATTGGTAGATTGTGAGCCGCTGCCGCCATACTCCGAATAATTACCTTCGGCATCGCAGTGCCAGATATCAACCAGCGCGCCCGATAAGGCATTGCAACTGTTATTGCTGTTGTTAACAGTAATATTAACTGTCATTTTATAACCGGTACGGTCGCTGGTAATATCACTCCGCACATATGATGCCGGTGAATGGGTTGGATAAGGCCCCTCGGTTTCAGTTTCAATCACACTGCAGGTGCCTGAGCTGGAACTTGACCCGGATGAACTGCCCGACGACGAAGTGGTGCCTGATGTACTGCTGGTAGTAGTGGTAACAGTTGAGTCTTTTTTGCAGGCTTCAACCAATACCGATGTAGACACTGCGCCGATCATCAGGCTTTTTAAAAAATTTTTACGTTCCATGATTTTAATCTTTTTAGTTTATATTTTGTGATGCTGGTTAACGATTCAAAAGTAAAATGTATCAGGAAAGTGACATACCATGTGTCGGTAAGCGAGAGTTTTGTGTCGATGAAAAGATAAGCCAGCTAAATAATTCGTTGTAAATAGTCCTATATTGGGGCAATACAAATCCTTAAAACTAAAAATGGCAGTGCGCAGGTATTTATGTTTCAGATTTTTGGTCATTGCGCTTTCATGGCAACTGCTTTTATGCCTGCATATTAACACCGCCACCGCCCAGTTACGTACCCCACGATTTGATGATGCCATCATGATAGATTTACAGGAACACCGTACCCCGGCCCAAACCGGTTTTTTCCTGTTTATGAGCAATCACCTGGAATACGGTAATATTGGTATACCGGCAGGCTTGCTGGTTGGTGGCATCGTCGGCAACAATAAGGAGATGCGGCAAAATGCGCTGTACGTGGCCAGTAGCACAGCTATCTCTGCCGGGTTAACCCAATTGATTAAAGTGCTGGTAAAGCGGCCGCGGCCATTCATCCAGAATATCAATATCACACCCGTTTACCGGCCGGGGAATTACTCTTTTCCATCGGGGCATAGTTCATCATCGTTTGCCACAGCAACTGCTTTATCGGCCGCTTACCCCAAATGGTATGTGATAGTCCCGGCCTATTTATGGGCAGGCTCAACCGCGTATTCAAGGATGTACCTGGGGGTACATTACCCCACAGATGTGGCTACGGGTGCAGGATTAGGAGCTGCGAGCGCGTTGCCGATGTTGTTTTTGAAAAAATAGTGTTTTTGGCGATTTTTAAATTTAATCATCCTCCATTACCAGAAATTTGTTATTTTAGGATAAAATATTACTAAATCTTATCATGACATTCTCTTTAGTAAAACTAAAACCTGCTTATTTATTCTTGCTTTTTCTATCAATGGTTATTGTAAGCTGTTCAAAAAAAGGCTCGGACCCAGCGCCACCTGTTGATAACACTCCAAAAGTTACTATCACATCATTAAGTGTAAATACAGGTGTATATGATACAGAAGTGGTTATCACCGGTACCAATTTTAGCGCAACATTGGCCGACGACCAAGTGTTTTTTAATGGCAAAGCTGCAACAGTAAGCGCAGCAACCGCAACAAAGCTTACCGTAAAAGTTCCGTTGGCGGCCGGCAGCGGGGCAGTAAGTGTGAAGGTTAGCGGCGGCACAGCTATAACAGGGCCAACTTTTACCTATCAGCAATCATGGCTGGTGAGCACTTTTGCAGGTGGCAGTACTTACGGTTACGCGGATGGTGCAGCAGCGGATGCTAAATTCTTCACGCCATCAGGATTGGCGTTTGATGCAGCCGGAAATTTAATTGTATCTGAGAACGGCAATAACGATATCAGGAAGATCGCCACTGACGGAACTGTAAGTACAGTTGCAGGCAGCAGAAGAACGGATAAGAATGATGGCAAAGGAACCGAAGCGAGCTTTTATGGTCCGACGGGGTTAGCTATTGACCCGGCGGGTAATATCTATGTTGCTGATTACTATAATGACCTTATCCGGAAAATAGATCCATCAAATAATGTCACGACTTTTGCGGGAGGAGGAAACGGACTGGCTGATGATGGCAAGGGAGCAGCTGCAAGTTTTTTTGGCCCAGCCGATATTAAAATTGATGGTTCGGGTAATTTTTTTGTAGCCGATTTAAATAATGAACTTATCCGAAAGATAACACCTGATGCCAATGTTGGTACATTTTCAAAAGTAGTGTTAAATCCCAAGTCAGGCACCCGATATAGCCCGGTAAGCCTCGCGTTCGATAAAGACTATAATTTGTATGTATCGCTTGAGCTGGGTTACAACATACAAAAAATCAGCGCTACTGGCGTAATTTCTACTTTAGCTGGTTATGGCCTATTWGGCACAACCGACGGACAGGGAAGTAGTGCCCGATTTGCAAGGCCTTATGGCTTGGCAGTTGATAAAGACGGTAATATTTATGTAGCCGATTTCCATAGGATAAGGAAGATTACTCCAGCTGGTCAGGTAACAACATTTGCAGGCTTTGAAGTTGGAGGCTTCGCTAACGGCCCAGCAACCAAGGCGTTCTTTAATAATATTGCAGGTATTGCGATAGATAAGCTCGGAAATATATTTGTAGCAGATAGCGGTAATCAGCAAATCCGCAAAATTGCATTTGAATAGCCACCTATTATAACGTCAAACTTTCAGAAAAATGCCCGGCGCCAACCGGGCATTTTTATCATATAACCGCTATCCCATCAAGGCAACCGGGGGCTGATTAAAATTTCAAGTTTCAATCCTGAAATTCAAAAATCATCTGCACATCTGCCATTTGAAATCTGCACATCAAAAATCCGCACATTTTTTCCCATCTTTACAGCCAATAAAGTTCTTTACTTTTTTTCTGCAGAGTGGTTCCCGGTGTTTAAAGCACAGGGATTAATAAGGAACCGTGTGTAAATCACGGGCTGTCGCGCAACTGTAAGTAACACAAAAAGTTGTTGCCTTTAACAAAGTCCATTGTTCGCCCACGCGCGAATGAGAAGGACGGCAACAATGTTACAAGCCAGGATACTTGCCGCTATGTAAAAGACAATGCTTTCGCGCAATGAAGCAGTAGTCGAAGAAAAAAGAATAGCTATACCGGCATTTGCTTGCCTGTAGGTTACGCTTTTGTCTTTTATTACCATTTACTCCGAAAGCATACCGAAAACCGTAAGGAGCATTAAGTCAACTTAATGTTTAACCRAAAACGTTTTAGCGTATGCTCAAAAACAATCTCGGGTACCCACGTGTAGGTGCCCACCGTGAACTCAAAAAAGCCAGTGAACAGTACTGGGCCGGCAACATTACCCGTAACGATTTATTTGCCGCCGCCCGGCAAATTCGCCTGCAAAACTGGCAAACCCAGCATGATGCCGGTATCGATCTGATCCCATGTAACGATTTCAGTTTTTACGACCAGGTGCTGGATACCTCGCTCATGCTGGGCAACATTCCCGAGCGTTACACCCCGGTATTAACACAAAACAAGGCCAATACCGAAATTGACCTGTATTTTGCCATGGCCCGCGGCTACCAAAAAGATGGCCTGGATGTTACAGCCATGGAAATGACCAAATGGTTTGATACCAACTACCACTACATTGTACCGGAGTTTGTACAAAACCAGCAATTTAAACTATTTAGCGAAAAGGTATTTGACGAGTTTATACTGGCCAAACAACATACCGGCAACATACCAAAACCGGTATTGATTGGCCCGGTAACCTACCTTTTATTAGGTAAAGAAAAACAAACCGGTTTTGATAAAATAGACCTGATTAAAAAACTGGTGCCGGTTTACATCGAAGTATTAAAACGGCTGGCAAGTTACGGTGCTATCTGGGTACAGCTTGACGAGCCCTTCCTGGCGCTTGACCTTACCGACAAAGAGAAATCGGCTTATGCTTACGCCTACATGGAAATCAGGAAACAATGTCCGGACATCAAAGTGCTGCTGACAACCTACTTCGAAAGTCTGCACGAAAACACCGAACTGGCCGTAACCCTGCCTGTAAGCGCCATTCATGTTGATTTGGTGCGTGCACCCGATCAGTTGTACAAAGTTCTCACCGTATTGCCCGATAGCCTGAGCTTATCGTTAGGTGTAATTGATGGCCGTAACATCTGGAAAAACGATTATGTGCGCTCGTTAACCCACGTAAAAAAAGCAATTGCTGTATTGGGTACCGATAGGGTGATGATTGCGTCAAGCTGCTCGCTGCTGCACACCCCGTTTGATCTGGAGCTGGAAACCGCCATCATCCCCGAGATAAAAAACTGGATGGCCTTTGCCAAACAGAAACTAAACGAAATAAACGAGCTGGCACAGATCATTGGCGGCAATAATGAATTACTGCAAGAAAACCTGCGTGCCCTTACCAGCCGTAGCCTTTCAAAACTCATTCATAAGCAGGATATCAAACAACGCGTGGCAGCCATAACCGATGCCGATGCGCAACGTGAAAGCGGATTCATCTCCCGCCAGAAAATACAACAGCAGCGCTTTAAATTACCACTGTACCCTACAACTACCATAGGATCGTTCCCGCAAACTGATGATATACGCTCGTTAAGGGCAAGGCTAAAAAAAGGTGAACTAACCGGGCCCCAATATGATGCCGAGATAGAAAAAGCAACCATTGACGCCATCCGCTGGCAGGAAGAGGTTGGACTGGATGTACTGGTACACGGCGAATTTGAACGTAACGACATGGTGGAATACTTTGGCGAACGTTTAGACGGCTTCCTGTTCACCAAAAATGGCTGGGTACAAAGCTATGGTAGCCGCTGTGTTAAACCACCGGTTATTTATGGTGATGTAAGCCGCCCGGCGGATATGACCGTACGCTGGAGCAGCTTCGCGCAGCAAAACACCGATAGGCTAATGAAAGGTATGCTAACCGGCCCGGTTACTATACTGCAATGGTCATTTGTACGGGATGACCAGCCACGGTCCGAAACTACCAACCAGATAGCTTTGGCCATCCGTGACGAGGTTGTGGCCCTGGAAGCCGCCGGCATAAAGGTGATCCAGATTGATGAGCCTGCTATCCGTGAAGGTTTGCCGTTGCGTAAAAAAGACTGGCAAAATTATTTGAACTGGGCGGTAAAAGCCTTCCGTATTTCGGCCAGCGGTGTGAGGGACGAAACACAGATACATACGCACATGTGCTACAGCGAGTTTAACGACATCATTGGTAACATTGCCGATATGGATGCCGATGTGATCACCATTGAAACCTCGCGCTCGCAAATGGAACTACTGGCTGCCTTCGCCGATTTTAAATATCCAAACGAAATTGGCCCCGGCGTTTATGATATCCATTCGCCGCGCGTACCCACGGTTGATGAAATGGTAAGCCTGCTGGAAAAAGCATCTGAATTGTTACCCGCCGGCAATTTATGGGTTAATCCCGATTGTGGATTAAAGACCCGAAAATGGCCCGAAACCCAGGTGGCACTTATAAATATGGTGACCGCAGCGAAACAACTTCGTCAGTTAGTTGTAGAAACAATAGCATCCTGACGGGTAAAAACAGGCAATTTGCGTATACTTGCCTGTTTTTTCAGATTTTTGGCATTTTATGAGATTAAAAAGTAACGCGGTTATTACAGGGGTTGGGGGGTTTGTTCCGGATAATATATTAAGTAACAGTGATTTAGAGAAGATGGTTGATACAAACAGCGATTGGATCATATCACGTACAGGAATTAAGGAAAGAAGGATTTTAACCGACCCTACACTTGCCACCTCGGATATGGCCGTTGCTGCTGTGAAAAATTTGTTAGAAAATACAGGTGTTTCTGCAGAAGAAATTGATTGCCTTATTATAGCTACATCAACCCCCGATCACCTGCTTTTATCAACCGCCAGCATTGTTTGCGATAAGGTTGGTTTAAGCAATGCCTGGGCTACCGATGTTAACGCTGCCTGCAGTGGTTTTTTATACGCTTACACACTTGGTGCGAGCCTGGTAGAAAGCAACCGATACAAAAAAGTAATTGTAATTGGCGCCGACCAAAACAGTGCTATCATTAATTATAAAGACCGCAATACCTGTATATTGTTTGGCGATGGTGCCGGTGCTGTTTTACTGGAGCCCACTACCGAGGATATAGGCCTAATTGACAGCGTTTTTAAAACTGATGGCCATGGCCGCGAATACCTGCTGGTACCTGGCGGTGGTTCAAAAATTCCGGCTACTGTCGATTCTGTTGAGGCTAATCAGCACTACATTCGCCAGGAAGGCAGGATTGTATTTAAGGCAGCCATTAAAGGCATGACAGAAACGTGTACCGAGGTATTAAAACGCAACGATATGACGATTGATGATGTAAACTGGCTGATACCTCACCAGGCCAATTACCGCATCATCCATGCCGTTGGCGAAAACCTTGGCTTACCCGAGGACCGTGTTAAGGTAAATATCGACAGGTACGGTAACACTACAGCAGCCACCATACCACTTTGCCTTTGGGATTTTAAAGACGATTTTAACCACAACGATAACGTTATTTTTACTGCCTTTGGCGCCGGCTTTTCATGGGGCGCAACCCTGTTAAAGTGGGGCACCTTGAGGAAAGCGTAAGGTAATTTAAAATCATATAACAATGACGGGGCTGTCATCCTGAGCCTGTCGAAGGACGCGCGGAGAGGCCTTAGCCTGCTATGCTTCGACAGGCTCAGCATGACAGGCCTTTTGATATTTGTTGACTCCATGACCATCGAAGAAAGAATAAAAGCATCAGAAACACGCATTTTTAAAACCGTGTTTCCTAATAACACCAACCATTACGATACGCTGTTTGGCGGTTCGGCTATGGCCATGATGGATGAAGTAGCGTTTATAACCGCTACCCGTTTTACACGAAAAAGAATGGTTACCGTATCATCTGACAGGATTGATTTTAATAAGCCTATCCCGGCGGGTACCATTATCGAACTGGTGGGCTCCGTATCGCATATTGGCAATACCAGTATGAAGGTGTTGGTCGAGATCTTTATCGAAGAAATGTACTCTTTTGTGCGCGAAAAGGCCATTACCGGCACTTTTACATTTGTGGCTATCGACGAGCATAAACACCCGGTAAAGGTTGTAGATTAATAAGGTACCTTTTATGTAAATAGCGCTGATAATATTGCCTGTTTAAAGCCAATTAAGTTTTATAATTTAGTTGCTTATAAATCTGCACATCGGCTTCATGAACAAAAAAACAGCAATCTTATTAATAGCGCTGGCGCCATTAACTGCCTTTTGCCAGCAAAATTTAAAACTTTGGTATAAGCAACCCGCAAAGGTGTGGACAGAGGCCCTGCCTTTAGGCAACGGACGACTGGGTGCCATGGTATTTGGCCGGGTAGGCCGAGAACTTATCCAGCTGAACGAAGCCACTTTATGGACCGGTGGCCCCGTACGCACCAACGTAAACCCGCAGGCTTATGACAATTTACTGCTGGCAAGGGAAGCGCTGTTAAAAAATGAAGATTATGCACAGGCTAATGAGTATGCAAAAAAAATGCAGGGCTACTACTCAGAATCGTACCTGCCGCTGGGCGATCTGACCATCACCCAACAATTAAAAGATACTATCCCCACGGCTTACTACCGCGACCTGGATATCAGTAATGCTATTGCCACAACCCGTTACACAATCGATGGTGTAGAGTATACCAGGCAAATTATCAGCTCGACCCCCGACCAGGTTATCGCTATCCGGTTTACCGCAAATAAAACCGGGCAATTAAATTTCACCCTGGGCACCGGCAACCAGCTAAAATACCAGAACGTTGTTATATCCAACAACCAAATTTTAATGAAGGGGCAAGCCCCGGCACATCTGCAGCCCAGTTATGTCAACTTGAAAGATACGCTTGCCCTCAATGACAAACCCGGTTGTCGTGGAATGCGCTATGAGTTACAGGTAAAAGTTATTAATAAAGATGGGGTAGTAAGCGCCAATACCAACGGCATTACAGTGAAGAACGCAACCGATGTAACTGTTTTTTTATCGGCTGCTACCAGCTTTAACGGCTTCGATAAATGCCCGGATGCCGAAGGTAAGGATGAGCATAAATTAGCTACAGACTATTTGGAAAAAGCCATAAAATATAGTTGGCCGGCATTGCTGCAACATCATTATGCCGATTACCATAAATATTTTAATCGGGTAGCGTTTAACCTCGCCGCCCCCGCCGATGATAAGAGCGCATTGGTACCAACAGACGAGCGGCTGTTTAACTATTCAGAAGGGGCTAAAGATCCATCATTTGAAACATTATATTTCCAGTTTAGCAGGTATTTGCTGATCTCCTGCTCGCGCCCGGGCGGGCCTGCGGCTAATTTGCAAGGTATCTGGAACAAAGAGGTCCGGCCGCCGTGGAGTTCAAATTATACCACCAATATTAATGTGCAAATGAACTACTGGCCTGCCGAGGCGGCAAACCTATCGGAAATGCAATTGCCTTTTATCAACTTCATAAAAAACGCGGCTGTTACCGGCCAGGTAACAGCCAAAGAATTTTACCATACCCGGGGTTGGGCGGTGCACCATAACAGCGATATATGGGCATTATCAAACCCGGTTGGCGATTTAGGCCACGGCGACCCTATGTGGGCCAACTGGACAATGGGATCGCCATGGCTATCGCAGCATTTGTGGTGGCATTACCAGTTTACAAACGACAAGGCCTATCTTAAGGATACTGCATACCCGCTTATGAAGGGTGCTGCCCATTTTTGTATGGATTTTTTGGTGCCTTACAAGGGCTACCTGGTAACTGCCCCTTCCCTATCGCCCGAGAATAGTTTTATTGACGATAAAGGCAAACAAGGTACCGTATCTGTAGCTACAACCATGGATATGGCCATCATCTGGGATTTGTTTACCAATGTGATAGATGCCGCAGGCCGGTTAGGCACAGACAAGGCTTTTCGCGATTCGGTGATTGCCTGCCGCAAGCAATTATATCCGCTGCACATCGGCAAAAAAGGAAACCTTCAGGAATGGTATAAGGATTGGGAAGATACAGATCCGCATCACAGGCACGTATCACATTTATTCACCGTATTTCCCGGCCATGAGATCTCTCCTATCGAAACCCCGGAGCTTGCAGCAGCCGCAAAAAAAACGCTGGAGCTTAGAGGGGATGCAGGCACCGGGTGGAGCCTGGCCTGGAAAATTAACTTTTGGGCCCGATTACTTGATGGTAACCACGCCTATAAAATGATCCATTACCTGTTAAGGCTCACTGGGTCATCAAAAACCAATTATTCCAATGGCGGCGGTTCATACGCCAATTTGTTTGATGCGCATCCGCCGTTCCAGATAGATGGCAACTTCGGGGCATTATCCGGCATGTGCGAAATGCTGGTTCAAAGCCAGTCGGGCGAGATCAGCCTGTTGCCAGCCATCCCTGATTGCTGGGCCGAAGGCCATATTTCGGGCTTAAAGGCACGCGGCAATTTCCAGTTAACTATGAACTGGAAAAACAAGCAGATAGTTACAGCGTCGGTTTTATCGGTAACCGGCGGTTTATGCAAACTGCGTACAGCCACACCGTTAAAAATTACGGGCGTACAGGCAAAGTCGGTAAAAACAGCTAATGGCTATTTAACAAGCTTTAATACTAAAAAAGGAGTTTTGTATCAGATAACCAGCTCAAAAATTTAACCAGCTCCATCGAAACCGGAAACTTAGTAACAAACAGTAACAGTGCAGAAATGACGAACGCTAAAACAAACCAACGATGCCATTTAATAAAAGAGAGATTTCGAAAAGCATTATTATCGGAGCGCCACAGGGTAGCTGTTATTCAACTTTGAGCTCGTCGTGGACGTTGGAGACAACTATAAGCCAAATTTGCCGGAGAAGGTGTGTTTAACGGGGTACTAATAAGTTGGGGCCAACTGACTAAAAAGAATCTCCCTCCAACTCTTTAAGAACCTCCCTGGCTAAATTTACATCAAGATTCCACCAGTTTGAGGCAGTTAGCTTATCTATTTTATCCTGGTCAAATCTAAATTTTAATATTTTAGCAGGGCTACCAACTACTATCGCAAATGGTGGAACGTCTTTTGTTACCACGGAGTTTGCTCCGATTATTGCGCCATTGCCAATTTTCACACCTCTTTTGATAATACTATCAACACCTATCCAAACATCATTACCAATCTCACTAATCCCTTTTGTTAACTCATCCAGTATATTTTCGTAAAAGATTGCACTTGTTGACAATGCCCGTAAATTATGTTCGCCTGGCCCAATTGTCACATTATCTGCTATGCTACAATACCTGCCAATATTTGCCTTAGTCACAACGCAGCGACTCCCTATGTAAACATAGCTCCCTATTTTGCTAAATTTATCTACGGTAGTTCCCTCTCTTACTTCAATATGATGGCCAATTAAACTTTCGGGATCGACTCCTGATGGGAGAATCGCGCTATTGGTAATGTCTAAATCGGACAACAGTTCTGAATGAATACGTATTATATCATCGCCGACAGAAAATACTAAATGTTTATCATGCTTATGTACAAATTCCCTGAGAAAATCGATAGTAGGATAACCATTCTCGCCGGTAAAGCACCGAGCGCCGTCTATTAATATTGTGTGGCTTTTTATTGGATGCGCAAAAATGTGCTTAAGCTCATTTAAGATAGGTGAATTTAATTTCTCCTTATCGGTAAAGTCTTCTGAATAATGACCGTTTAACCAAAACAATGCGGGCTTTGAAATCCCAGGCAATATCTCAGCCAACACATCTCCGCTATCTCCCTGGTAGACAGATATTTTTTTTTGGACGCTAAATTTATCGACTGCATTTTTAAAAAGCTTTGCATCAAGCTCAATGGTTACTAAGCGTTCAAAAAAATCTAAGCAAGCGGCTGTCGTTTCACCTAAATATGTTCCTGTTTCAACAAAAATATTAGCTCGATGAAACCTCGCGTATCGCTTTATAACGGAAAGTTTTATGGAATGAGGAGGCGGGGCAGGACGGCCAGCTTTGATCCATTCTTTGATGGTATTATCGGTGGTTGACTCTCGGGTAATTGTGCCGATGCTGCTTCGGTATTTCTTAAATAACCTGTAAATAATAGTTCTTTTTAAAAAATCCTTTAGCATAATAATCAACTATAATTGTGAATAGCCAAATATATAAAAACCATAAGGATATCATAAGCCAGTTACAATGTAGGGAAATCCATCTAACTTTTGAATAGCCTGCCGATGTTAAAGACATATACATATCCAATTTACCTACGGTTAAAACTGAAGAACATGCTTACGGGGATAAAATGAATATTAGGCCCCCTAATATCTTACACAGCCAAATGTTATGTTAGTGGTCAGTAGGCTGTTACCATTCAAAAAAAGCACCCGCCGAATCCTGGATTTGGGACGGCGTGCACCCCATGCCGGCCGGGCACAAACTGATAGCCCCTAAATAGATTAAAGCAACAAAAAAGAACTGCGGTTTCCCGGGCTAGTGTTAAGTCAACAGTATTAAGTCGTAAGTCTAAAGTTGAATTTTTTCTGTTTCGACTTAGGACTTTAGACTTTGGGCTAAAGACGATCCGTCAATTTATCGTTGACACGACACTAGTCAAACAGCAAACAGTTGCCCCATATCCTTAAAAGCCTTAAATTCCAACGCATTTCCAGATGGATCAAGAAAAAACATGGTAGCCTGTTCGCCGGGCAGGCCTTTAAAACGGATGTAGGGTTCAATGACAAATTTCACGTTTAGGCTTTTTAATTTAGCCTCAAGTGCAACCCAGTCATTCCATTCCAGTACCACACCAAAATGCGGTACAGGTACGTCGTGCCCATCAACCGGGTTAAAATGATGTTTGGTATCATCAACCGGTTTAGGTTTCAGGTGGATAACAAACTGGTGGCCATATAAGTTAAAGTCCGTCCAATTAGTATCGCTGCGACCTTCGCCGCAGCCTAAAACTTCGCGGTAAAATTTGCGGGCCTCGTCCAGGTCATAAACCGGCACTGCAACGTGGAAAGGTGTTATTTTGCTCATCTTATAATAGTTTTAAGTATTGAGTGGTGAGTTTTGAGTGTTTAGCCGAAAATAATAAATCTTAATTTAAAGAAAACCTGTCCCTACCAAAACCAATTCCTTCCCCACTAAAAACTCCCAACTCAAAACTCAAAACTTCATCAATGTAATCCTTTGCGTTTTAACAATCCCCCGGTGGTATCGTCCACGCTTTGCTGTACAATAAATGCCTTGGGATCTATTCGCAGGATGGTTTGTTTTAACGATGGAATCTCCAACCGGGTAGCAACGGTAAAAATAATATCCCGAGGGTCGTTTACGTGGCCATCCTTGCCGTAACCGCTTTTACCCTGGTAAATGGTAACACCCCTGCCCAGCGTAAGTGTAATTGCCCGGCGAATGGCCTCGCTATGCGTAGATACTACCGTGATGCCCGAATACTGTTCAATACCATTCAAAATAAAATCTATCATTTTGGCGGCAGCCATATACGTTAATATGGAGTACATAGCTGGCTCAACGCCCAGTAAAAAGGCAGCAAGCCCAAATATCACTACGTTGAGCAGCAAAATAAAATCGCTCACCTTTAGCAGTTGAGTACGTTTGCTGATGAGTACTGCTGCTATCTCGGTACCATCAAGCACGGCGCCGCCCCGCATGGCCAGGCCGCTGCCCGTACCTATAAATACGCCGCCAAAAACCGCTGTAAGCAACTTATCGTGCGTTACATCGGGGAAATTAATAACTACCAGGCTTACCGATAGCAAGCCAATGGCAATGGTGCTTTTTATGGCAAACCACAGCCCAAGCTTTTTATAACCCAGCCACAAAAACGGCACATTAATTAAAAAAATGAGTAAAGAAATGGGTATGGCCGAGATATCTGCAACCAGCATTGATACACCCGTTACCCCTCCATCAATAAAATGGCTGGATAACAGGAAACCCTTAAGGCCAAAACCGGCTGCCAGGATACCCAACCCAATAGATATTGATTCTTTGATGATCTTCATTACCTTCATGCCCAAATATAATTTATCCGGCGCTAAAACGGGTTTTAATAAAGCAGATAATTAAGAACAGGTTGGTTTTAAGATGCAAAATATAAATAGAATAAGATGCCAAGCTAAAATATCATAACTTCCGGCTATTCAAAAGTGCTAAACCTACAGACCCAGTTTAGCAATAATCTCATCTGTGGTACCTACTTCTCCAATCCTCGGGAAAATATATTTAAAACTGCTATTGTGTGCATCTGCAAACCTATCGCTCATGGCATCGCTGGCAAAGGCAATATTATAGGCAAATTCATTAGCGCTGCGGGCGGTAGCTTCGACACCTATACTGGTGGCCAACCCGGCCAGCACAATCTAGGTAACGCCACGTTTTTGTAATTCGTCATGCAGGGCGGTTTGGTAAAAAGCGCCCCATGTTTTTTTGGTTATCCTAATGTCGCCGTCCCCTACTTTAATTTCGGGCACGATATCCAAAAAATCGGGACCAGGTACTGATCCTGCGTTTGGATTACTATCCCTGCGGGTGGCAAAAGCAGCCGAACCAGCAGGGTTAACATTTACTATTACAACCGGCAGTTTTGCCTTGCGAAAAGCGGCAAGCAACTTAGCCGAGTTTTCCAATACCTGGCTCATAGGGTGCGCCGTGGGCATTTGCACAATGGGCTTTTGCAAATCAATTAATACAAGTGCGGTATTTTTATCAATGGTAGTTATCATATTATCTGCATTTATTTCAATTATCGCTGTTAGTATCCATTCAATTCGTGTCCATCAAATTCGTAAAATTCTATCCAACTCGTGAAATTCGTGTGTATCAGTTTGATGTTAGTGAATTGACCGGGGGGTGTTGTAAAGTTACTTCGATAGCTTTTTTGAGCCTGATTTTCCTGAGGTACGCCAGTTGCAATAAACCCAGCAGCAGCGCCACAAGACCTTCGCCTAAAACCGTATCCGGAACGCCTATTTTTTGAGAAATGCCCCCTACCAGTAAGCCACCAAGAGGCTGCATCCCAAAAAAAGCCATGGCATAAAAACTGATAACCCTGCCGCGCATAGCCGGATCAACCGTAGTTTGAATGAGTGTATTGCTAATGGTAATCTGGGCCATCATCCCAAAACCTGTAATGGCCGCAAACAAAAGGGCAATGTAATAATTAGGGATGTGAGAAAAGACAGCCAACCCTCCGCCGAAAATTAGTGTACTTACAGCCAATATCTTTTTAAGATCTCCTCCTGCTTTTATTGAGGCCAGGAATATAGCGCCCGAAAAAGCGCCCAAACCTATCAAGCTATCTATAACCCCAAAAGTTGATGCCGTTCCCTTAAAAATATCTTTGGCATAAACCGGTATCAGCGTATTAAAGGGTAAAACCATGAGGCTTATTAAGGCCAGCATTACCAGCACAAACTTAATTGAAGGTGTGCTTTTGATATAACTAAAGCCCTCTTTAAGTTCAAAATAGATGTTGTGCGTATGTGCTTTCGGCTTTGATTTGGGCAGCCTCATTAACAACAGCGAACCAATCACAGCAATAAAGCTGGCGGCATTGGCGCCAAAGCACATTACATCGCCAAATTTCTCGAGCACCAGGCCTGCAATACCCGGACCTACCAGTCTTGACAGGTTTACCATAGATGAGTTAAGTGCCAGCGCATTCGGTAAATCAGCTTTATCGTCAACCATCTCATAAACCAATGATTGACGGGCGGGCACATCAAAAGCATTAATGATACCCAGAAGAGCGCTTAAAGCGATAATTTCCCAAACCACGTATCGCCCAAAAAACACCAGCGCCGTGAGCAAAATAGCCTGCATCATTGATGCTGCCTGGGTAAACAACAATAACTTATACCTATCATACCTGTCTGAAACTACCCCGCCCAAAAATGAAAATAAAAACGAAGGGAACAGACTTGCAAAAAGAGTAACTCCCAATAAAAATTTAGAATGTGTTTGCGAGTATATTACCCAACTCACCGCGGTTTTCTGCATCCAGGTACCCACCAACGATATGGATTGACCGGTAAAATAAAGCCTGTAATTCCGGCTTCTAAATGCATTAAAAGTGTTTATATTCATTACTCCCCTATCCCCGTCACGAAGACTTTATTCAAAATCAACAATTTTTGTTAGCGGGCCAATGGCCTTTTTTATCAACTCCTGTTCCTCAGGTGTACAGGTTGCGGCTATGGCATCATTAAGCCAGGCATTACGCTCGTTACGTACCTGGTGTAGCATATCGCGCCCAAGATCAGACAAGGTGATGATGGCTTTACGTTTATCGGTTTCCGAGATCCGCCTTTTGATTAAACCGCGCTGCAGGAGGTTGGCCAATATCTGCGACATGCTTTGCGTAGTTATTTTTTCCATAGCTGCCAGTTCGTTAGGCAGCAATTCCTGGTGCTGATCAAGCAGGGCAATCGTAGAGCGTTCGGTTAACGACAACTTATCGGCAGTTACCGAATGCTTCCGCAGTACCTTAATAAGCCTGGTTACCACGGTGCGCAGGTCGGCCGCCAGTTGAATATCTTTTTGATCTGTCATTTTTATTATAAAGAAAACTTGTAAGTTTACCTTACAAATATAAAGAAATTTTAGGCATTTATTGAATTACCTCTATTTTTTACATTGGTGTTATATGACATTGGGTAGCTTTGGTGTGGAATAATTAGGTATAGCCATGGGTATAAAACACGATATAATTTCATTAGATGATATCAAACTGTTGGTTGATACCTTTTATAATAAAGTTGGCGAAGACGTTTTACTGGCTCCCGTTTTTAACGAGCGCTTAGGCGATGGCTGGTCGCCCCACCTGGAAAAGATGTATACCTTTTGGCAAACCCTGCTATTGCAGGAACATACCTATAATGGCGCCCCGTTTCCGCCACATGCGCGCTTACCTATTGACGAAAAGCATTTTACAGAATGGCTAAATTTATTTACAGCTACAGTTGACAGCCTTTTTGCCGGCGAAAAGGCCGATGAAGCCAAATGGCGTGCAGGTAAAATGGCCGAAATGTTTCAATATAAAATAGCCTATTTTAAAAATAATCCGCTTAATATTATTTAGGTATTTATTTACCGGGCAATATGCGGGCGCATTTTAGTAATTTTGCCTTGTGCCACCACCTGTTAAAAAAACACCTGCCAAAACCACAGTTCCGGTAAAACGGAAACCTGCAGCGAAGAAAAAAACACCTTCCACAGTTCCTACAGGATGGATATTTGCCGCTATTGGCTTACTACTTATAGTGCTTTCGCCCTTTTATTATGGCTACGTTTTAAAAACGGCAACTGCAACCTGGCGATGGATACTGGATGCCGGCGAAACCACCAATTACCGTACCTACAAAAGTTTTGGCGTACGCATACCGGCCAATTATACGGTACATGGCATTGATGTATCATCGTACCAGGGCAAAATAAACTGGCAAAAGGTAAAGCAGATGAACGAGGATGGCGTACACATTAAGTTCGCTTTTATTAAGGCAACCGAAGGCGTTTTAATGACCGATCCCTATTTTCAGCGCAACTGGCGCGAGGCCCCGAAGGCCGGCCTTATTTGCGGTGCATATCATTTCTTTCTGCCCCAAAAAAGCGGCTTATGGCAGGCTAAATTCATGCTGCAAACGGTAAAAATTGAAAAAGGCGACCTGCCGATGGTTGTCGACGTAGAGAAGTTATACCGCACTACGCCCGAAAAAATGCGTACTCAGCTTAAGCTGTTCATCCACCAAATAGAAACCAAAACGGATGCAAAACCCATTATTTACACCAACCTGAGCTTTTACCAGGATTACCTGGAAGGTTATTTTGACGAGTACCCGCTGTGGATTGCCCACTATTACCAACCCCAGTTAAAGGTGAGTAGCAATACCAACTGGCAGTTTTGGCAACACTCGGACAGGGCCCACATCAATGGCATTAGCCAAAGGGTTGATATGAGTATTTTTAAAGGCGATACTACTGCATTTGAAAAATTACTGGTGAAGTAAAAAATCACCCTGTTACCCCTTCCTTCTTATAAACATTCATCAAACTATCGGCCCGATACCTATGTCCCTCCTTTAAAAAGGCATAGTAAGGCGCTACGAATTTGGCAGCGGCAGATGAGGGGTATTTATCCAACAGGTAGTTGTAGGCTTCTTTAAAATAATCGCTCAGGCGGTTTTGGTCATCCATAACCCAGGTGTTATCGGTTCCCTGGAGCAACGCCTGCAAATAGCTTTTCTGGTTAACCGAAGCGTCGGTAATACTTATAAAACCAGGATTTTCTTTAACAAACTGCTCCCACCATATTTCCCTGTCTACCAGCTGCTTTGCACTTATAATTATCGACGCATCTTCCATATAAACAGCCTTATTTTCCTTATTCAATTGCTCAAGGTAGGCCTTCATCACCGGCGACACGGATTCATAAAACCATTTACTGATAAAATCCCGGTCTTGCCCCACATAGGTGTCGCCTTCTTCCATAATAATCGTAAAACCGTTATCGTTCAATTGCTTCAGGTATTTTGCAACTTTTGCCGGCAGTTTACCTGGCTTAACTTCACGCATGAGTATGGTATCACTTCGGTCGGTACGGTCATTATGGATATCATCAAGGGTTTTATCCAATTTATCGTAGTACGCGCTAAAAATCAAAAAAGCAGTATCGCAGGCGGCAGGGGCTTGTCCTTTGAATAGTTCTACATATCTCCCTGCAGCCGTTGTTGCATTTTCAGGATCGGTAAAATTTAAAGATTTAATAAATACCACATACTGATTAAACAACGGGTTTGTATATTGCGGCTTATTGATGATTGAAGTTTTAGCCGGCTTATTAGCCTTAACAGCATGTTTCGTTTCTGCCGACGGTTGCTTTTTATGTGAACAAGCACACAACACAATTAAACACATACACAGGAATACACAGTTTTTCATGACAGAATGGAAGTATCTTGCATAAATATGAGCAATTTGTTTGGAAACAGAAAGCGCAACGATAAGACAACAACTCCATCATATGCCCCGGAAGCATATTATATATCAAAGACTTTTAGCGCTGAAAGGCCTCACCATCCAGAACATCTTATACTATGAAAATATCTACATTATCTTTTTGTGCTTTATTGATCACGATGGTTTCTGCCTGTCATTCGGTTATAACCGATGGCGCCGTGGGCAACCAGGAACAAAGCAATATGCACAGTACCTATGACGATAGCACCTTAAATAATAAGATATTGCCTGTAATGATGCCATATAACCGGCTGATTGACCCGGCCGGCAAAGTGGTGCGCTTTGGCGATCCCAATTTTGAAAACCATAGTCTTGATATCAAACTGATCCCTGGAACCTCGGTTTTAGCTGTTGAAGACCGGTACGGCATTACCCTCATTGATTCGGTTGGCAGTAAGGTCGTAGCACAATGGACTTATAACAAGGATAAACGGTACAATGGCCTGATGAGCACTTACTCGGGCTTAAAGGTTCATAAAAGTGGCACAGAAACTCAGATTTTTTGGAGCGCAGCCAATGGCGATTCGCATAAATCATTTGTAATGCAAGCCCTATGGAACGGGCAGGATATCAGCATCAAAAACGCATTTGAATTTAAGCCCGCTGCGCCCTCACCATTGGCGTTACCCAATGAATTATTAATCAATACCGAAGCGGGTACCGATTATTTATATGTGGCTTTGAACGGCAACAACCAACTTGTAAAAATTAACCTGGGCACCCAACAAACTATTTATACTAAACCAACCGGGGTAGCGCCCTATGGCCTTGCGCTTGTTGGGCAGCGCCTGTTCATCACCAACTGGGGTGGTGCCGAACCTGCCGATACAACCGGCCGGGAAACCGCAGGCGTACCTTACGGCAAAACCTATATCGACCCCAAAACCGGCGCTACAAGTTCCGGGAGCGTACAGGTGTTTGATATTGCAAGCGGCAATGTATTGAAGGAAATTTCAGTTGGCCTACACCCCAATGTTATCATAGCCGATAAAAGCCATCGCTTTTTATATGTTGCCAATGCCAACAGCGATAACCTATCGGTAATAAACGCTGCAACTTTTAAGGTGATTGAAACCGTCCCGGTAAGGTTGATGCAGGATAAAAACGGCTACATCGGCGATTCGCCAAACGCACTGGCGCTCAGTAACGATGGTAACACATTGTACGTTGCCAACGGGCTTGATAATGCGGTGGCGGTAGTTCAGCTTGGGTCAGTTTCATCGGCGGGCGGCAAAGGCAAAACAGTTGTTAAAGGCTTTATACCTACCGAGGCTTATCCCGGCGGCTTACTGATTGTGGATAACACCATTTTTGTAACCAACCTGGAAGGCGAAGGATCGCGGGTAAGCACCAAAGAGTTTAAAGCCGGGTCGCAGGTACCTGATGATGTTACCGCTTATAACTCGCACCACGAAAAGGCTACGGTATCTATCATCCCGTTGCCGGATGATGAGTTATTAAAAACATATACCAATCGTGTAAAAACGCTTAATCTTACCTTCAGGCAGGATATAGCACAACTGATACCGCGTAAAAACATCACCCCAAAACCAATGCCCGACCGTATCGGCGAACCATCGGTATTTAAGCACGTATTATACATCATCAAAGAAAACCGCACTTACGACCAGGTTTTAGGCGATATGCCCCAAGGTAAAGGAATGCCCTCATTATGTATTTATGGCGATAGCATCACCCCTAATCAGCATAAGCTGGCCAAAGATTTTGTGTTGCTTGATAACTACTATGCATCGGGCAAATGCTCGGCCGAAGGACACCAATGGACTGATGCCGCCATGGTTACCGACTACGTGGAGAAAAACGTACGCGCCTGGTTCCGCAGCTACCCGCATGTGCAGGAAGACGCCCTGGTGTACGACAAGAAAGGTTTTATATGGAACAACGCCGCCGATCACGGTAAAAAAGTAAGGATTTACGGCGAGGCATCGGCACCCCATTATGACGAAAAATTAAGCTGGACGGATATGTACAATAACTACAAAGCCGGCATCCCGCTTAAATTTTATAACACCAGTACCATATCAAGGGTGAGGCCGATGCTATCGCAAAACTACCCCGGATCGGACGAGTTAAAAATAACCGACCAGATACGGGCCTCTGCTTTTATCACCGAATTAAAAGGCTATGAGAACCAGCCCGGCGATGAATTGCCAGAGCTGATGGTAATGGCCCTATCAACCGACCATACGCAAGGTACCCGGCCAGGCCTTCCTAAACCGGAAGCTATGGTGGCAGATAACGACCTTGCCCTCGGCCGCATCATTGAGGCCGTATCTAAAAGCCGTTTCTGGAAAAACACCGTAATATTTGTTACCGAGGATGACTCGCAAGCCGGGTGGGACCACGTATCTGCTTACCGTACAACAGGCTTTGTGGTAAGTCCGTACAGCCAGTTGCAAAAAACAGTATCAACCAATTATAACCAAACTTGCATCGTACGGTCGATAGAGCAAATATTGGGCATACCACCGATGAATATTATTGATGCAACCGCCTTGCCCATGTTCAGTTGCTTTAGCGACAGGCCAACTGCCTACGCTTACAGCGCTGTGCCAAACCGCATCCCGCTAAATAACATCAACCCTAAACTTGCCGTACTTAAGCGGCAGGCTTTGTATTTTGCCAAAGCATCATCAAAACCGGAGTTTGACCATATTGATGGCGGCAACGACGACATGCTGAACCGCATTTTATGGTACGCAGCAAAAGGCAAAAAAACCTACCCTGTAAAATTAACCGGCAAAGCCGACAAGGATGATGATGATTAAACAGGGCTATTTATTTTTTGACGAGATAAACCGTATACCATCAGTATGTTCGCCAATGAGGATATTGGCCATATCTGCTGTTTTGTAATAAGGAGGCTTTCCGGGCATATCATCGGCAATGCCAATACCGTTAATCTTTAAATTTTCAAATACAACATTTTTTATACGGCGGTCATTATCGTAACCCGCAATTACCGAGATATTGGAATGGCGGCCCTTGAAATCAATATCTTTAAAATAAACATTTTGTATTCCCCTGCCCGGCGAAGTATTGTAATAGTGATTAAACATTACCCTGATATTAACAAGCTGCCCCTCCCTGAAATCTTCTACCCGGATATTTTCAAAACTAAATTGGTTTAGCAGATTGCTATCACCCGCATTTAGCGCAATACAACCCTGGTAATCAATCTGATGCTCGTGCTGCTCCAGGATGTCGATATTTTTAAAAGTCATATTTTCAAGCGTATCGGGGTTGTTTGTATCTCCGTGGGTACCAATTAATATAGGGTGGGCAACATCTGCCCAAAGCGTGGCGTTGGCAACAGTTATGTTTTTGGTGTTGCCATAATAATTCCACCTGTGACCATAAATGGCAATACAATCGTCTGAATTTCTCATAAAGATATCGCTGATGGCAACATCCAAACTGCAGAAAACATCAATACCATCGGCGTTTCCTTCAAAGCTAAACGACTTAAAATTACAGATCTTCACTCCTGTCGACTGGCCGATAAGCACACTGTACTTATGTGGTAAAACGATGATCCCGCTTACTTCAACGTTTTTTGAAAACGTGATGGTTAACTGGTCGTTACGGGAACCGGGTATAGCGGAGGGGCTGGTTTTCTTAATGTCTGCTTTTTGTATAAGAGGCAACTGAGTCAAAATTCCACGACCAAGGATACGTACGTTCTCTACCTTATCAACAAGAATCTGCCCTTGTACAATGGCACCACCTGCTAAATAGATAGTTTGGTTCGACCGGGCTTTTAAAACCCCTACCCTGTGTATCCCAGGGCCAAAATAGGTTATACTGGCATCGGCCCATGATGGGTGGAAAGTTTCAAGTGGATTGGCAAACAGCTGCAGGTTATGAAATATATCTCCGTTTATCTCTATGGAAAGATTCCGGGGTTTATCCAAAAAAAAGCTGACTTCATTTGATTGTAATTTCGGTGTTATGCCAAAACTCAACGGCCTTACCCGGGCTTGTTTAACAGTGCCTCTGTTATAAGCAACGGCAACCTCCACCACACCAGAAAAATCAAAATAAGCGAAAGAACTAAGCTGATATTCGCTTTTTGTATTAACTACGTTAGCAACCTTGGCCATATAGGTAGGCACCGTTTTCCATTGCTTTCCATTTTGCCTTATTCTGACAGTAAAATCGGTTGTTAAAGCCGCTCCGTTGGGAGCGTTATAGGTGATCAGTTGGGCTTTTACAAGGTTACCAGTACATAACAACAATACAAGCAGTGTAATAATTCTTTTTTTCATTAAATATAAATAATTAAAACTCGCGGCACATAGCTCGCGGAGGCACAAATCTTCGCATCAAATCAACCTAGACCTAACTTCCAGTCGCCCCTGCGATGTATCCAGAGAAGCAAATGGGTTGGTAATGGTTACCGATTGAAGATTTTATAAAAATCGCCCGAAAAAAAAGAAGAGGAAGGCGGTTATCAGGCCAAATACAGGGGGTATTTTTAGCGCATCACTGTTAAAAACAAGCAAAAATGAGCTATCTGTTCATATTTAAACACCACGGGGCCGTAAAACATAAGTATTAGTTATTACTTAATGCTTACTTTTTTGGTTAACCAAACTATCGTTGCAGCTCCAATTCCCGGGCTTATTTTTTCAGATTAAACAAATCCCTTGTGGTATATTTTATATCAAACATCGCCGGTTACCTCCCTTTCATCACCACAATAGCCCCGTTTATCGATAACATCTATCGTCCAGAAAATATTGGCAATACTTTCGGATAAGTAAACGATAACAAAATATTAAATTAATTAAATCATGAAAAAGTTAATACTTTCTGTAGGGTCAGGCTTGCTACTGACGGTCTGCATCCTGGTAGCTTGTAAAAAAAGCAGCTCAACTGATGGAACTACAACAACTACCACCACAACCACAACGGCTTCAGTTTCGGCTTTAACCTGTGGTTCGGCGGTGGTGTCATCAACAGCAACAGTTAATTCCGTATTTAGCGGTAGCGCCACTATACCGTATACTGGCGGCAATGGTGCCGCTTATACCGCCGGTAGCGCAATCTCTTCAACCGGTGTTACCGGCCTAACGGCAACTTTAGCCGCGGGAACACTGGCCAGCGGGGCGGGTAACATCACATACGCCATTGCCGGTACACCCACATCAACAGGTACTGCGTCTTTTTCAATTACCTTTGGCGGGCAAACCTGTAGTTTCACAGTTACGGTAGACGCCGCAAGTACATCAACAACGGGTTGCTCCACCTCGAACACCATTGCATCAAAAGTAGTATGCTTAGCCAACGCTTTTTTAGCAACGCTTAGCACGTCGCAGCAATCATCTGTTGTACTTACGCTTAACCTGACCAATGCAAAAAGATGGTCGAACCTGCCATGCGGGGTTTCATGCAGAAACGGATTGGCATTTAGCAGCTTAAGCAGCACACAATTAGCAGCAGCTAAAGCGGTTGCAGCGGCAGCTTTCGGAACAACAACCGGCGAAGGTTATGACGAGTTTACACAAATTATGGCTGCCGATGACTACCTGGGCCAAACCGCTTCAGGCTATTCTTCGGGCAATTATATTATTGCATTTTTGGGCACCCCAAGTACAACAGGAAAATGGATGCTGCAGATTGGCGGGCACCACTATGCGCAAAATATTACTTATGACGCAGGTGTTGTTACCAGTATTACACCTTTGCACCAGGGAGTAGAGCCTAAAGGTTCATTTACGTTAAGCGGAACTACTTATAGCGGCCCGCTGGAGTCTGAACATACCGCAATGCAGGATATGCTTGGTTCTTTCACCAGTACCGAACTGGCTTCGGCAAAAATATCCAGTACTTTTTCAGACTGCCTGATGGTACCTGGCTCTACTACTAACACTTTCCCAACCACTAAACAGGGAATTAAAGTTAGCACGCTTAGCACTGCTGCGCAGGCAAAAGTACTGGCAGCCATGATGCCATGGATCAACGACGTAGATGCTACTGCTGCCGCCGCATTTACAACTATTTATCAAAATGAGCTTGCAAGTACTTACGTTACCTATGCCAGCAATACATCTGCTGTTGCCGGTACCGCCAGTTCATTTTTAACAACAAATACCGATTATGTGAGGATAGACGGGCCAAGTGTTTGGATAGAGTTTATTTGCCAGACAGGTGTTGTGCTTTCGGGAATTCACTACCACACTGTGATGAGAGATCATAGCCGTGATTACATAGGTTTATAACAAGAATCATAGAAATTATGCATAACATCTTTTCGATAAACAGTCGCCATAAAAACAGTTGGCGGCTGTTTATTTTTGTATCCGTTTTTGCTGTTACAGCATTAAGGCCAACCATTTCAAGTGCTCATCAAACGCCCAATACGCTTGTTTTTTTAGATGTAAGCCCGAACAGGGTTGCCCTGGAACTCCAAATGCCCTTATCAGAACTGGAACTTGCTTTTGGCAACAACATATCTAAAAACCCCGAAACGCTTATTGATAAATTCGGGACCCAGCTAACAGAATACCTCAAAGCGCATGTACACGCTTATTTGAAGAAGACAGCTCCCTGGAATGTTGAAATAGTAGCTTTGAGGATGAATAAAGGGAAGTATATCGAGAATGGCATCGATTATTGGGAAGTAGTTGCCAACGTGGTTATCGTCCCGCAACCCGGCGAAAGTACCCGGAAATTTATGCTCGATTATGATGTGATCATGCACCAGGTTGTAAACCATGCAGCCCTTATCTCCATCCGCAGCGATTGGGAGACCGGAAATTTAAATGCTCCCTCGGCTGATGCCATGGTTATCAGCTGGAATACCAAAGATAATGTGATATACCCATTGGAAATAAATTTGCAACAGGGAAGCTGGTTTAAGGGTTTCAAAAGCATGTTCGCCTTAGGTATGCAGCATATTAAAGAAGGGACCGATCATTTGCTGTTTTTGATAGTTTTGCTGTTACCTGCTGCATTATTGACAAAAAACAAGCAATGGGGCAAGTTTGGCGGCACAAAATACAGTATCCTGAGGTTATTGAAAATTGTTACGTCGTTTACAATTGGCCACTCTCTTACCTTGCTCATTGGCGCCTTAGGCTGGTTAAAACTGCCTGCGCAGCCTGTAGAAATATTGATTGCATTTTCCATTTTAGTTTCTGCGGTTCATGCCATAAAACCCATTTTTCCGGGGAGAGAAATGTTTGTAGCGGCGGGTTTTGGCTTGATACATGGCTTAGCATTTGCATCCATATTAGCTAACCTTAACCTGGGCGCAGGTACTATGGCGCTAAGTATTTTAGGCTTTAATTTAGGGATAGAGGTAATGCAGCTGTTTGTTGTTTTAATTACCATTCCGTGGTTAATTTTACTAAGCCAAACGTCAGTTTATACGTACGTACGGGTTGGCGGCGCTGTCATCTCGGGTATAATTGCCACTGCATGGATGCTGGAGCGTGCCACACAAACGCCTAATTTTGTTTCGGCTTTTGTAAATAAAGCAGCGCAACAAGCCGTGTGGGCCATCCTACTGTTAGCAATTTTGGCATTGGCAAGCTTCGTGGTAAACAGGCGTGTTGCCCGTTCATGATGAAACAGTTGCCGCAGGTTGGCAACGTTATTGAAGCGGGCCGGTACTGCGTTCCTGATTACACGGCAGTTTAAAAAGTGATAGTCGTGCTGAATAAGGCATTGGGTCAGCAAACGCATCTAATTGGGTTAACATAACTTAACATATTTTGGATATATTTTTTATAAATATTTAACAATCAATGCTTTATATTTTATCATGGTTAACACTAAACTGATCGCGCAATTTAGGCGCATCCAATATTTGTGCCTTTTGTTGGCCAATACATGTCCCTTTGGTGCCTGGGTCATTTGACCACGATCAGCCAATAAAAACAAGGTATCGACGCTATAAGTTTATTCTGTTAGCTATTATCAAATAACAGCTTATCGCCGTTAACTATTTAGATGCGTTTGCCCTGGGGCGTTGGACCAGGGCTGACGCATTAGAAATTTTTATTAGCGATAAGCGTTAACAGAAATTTATGGTTCCAACCAGCCATTTTTCGTTTGGCCTTCAGGCTGGCCTTGCTGGTTTTATCAGCTTTCAGAATATTTAAGGCTATTTTTCTGACGACTGCCAGGTTTTGAGCGGCCTGCCTGTTGCGTGTGGTATTGTGGTCTTCGCCAAAACCAACATCCAGTTGCCAGTGCAACTGATTTTCTA
>NZ_JBFUIJ010000059.1:0-30842 GCF_056401935.1 Mucilaginibacter sp. P4_D1 | reverse complement strand
AAAGAGTTTATTCTATGGTACTTGTTCCTCAAGAATAAACAAAATGGCAATAGGTTTTCTTAGCCATATTTGAACTCTACCATGAATAAAAAAAGCCGGACTTTCGTCCGGCCATGGTATCGTTCGCAAATATTATTGCTGGYAGGTTGCACCTCTGCAGAGCCTGGGTACTCTTATATCTGCATTTGCTATATACTGCTTTTTTTAGCTAATTCCACCAACTATTTTTGGCATCATTACCCAAAGATTAAAAGGATTGCTATAAGCTACACCCACCCTTCGCTTATTACTTTCCTCAGCAAATCCAGGGGGGTTTTTACACCTGCTTTACTTAGAATATTTTTCCGGTGGGTATTAACGGTGTGGATACTGATGTATAATTCGGCAGCGATATCCTTACTGTTCCGGCCTTCTACAATGTGTTTTAAAATTTGCTTCTCCCGTTTTGTAAATAGATCAGACGAGTGGGTGAATGTTACAGTATCCTGTATATTGTAATAGGATGGCTGCCCATCCAGGCCAATGATTGAAAAGCAAGGCTTGCCTTCGGGTTTAATGTGCGAGATATCTGTATGCAGTACCAGGCTTCGGTAATAGCTATTTTCGTCGTACTCTATGGGTATTATTTGGTGCAGCAAACGGATATAGTTGTTGTTTTTAGCTTTAATCCTATAATCGTGCATGTATTTGTAGCTACCTCTTTTTGCCAATGGTAATTTAGTCAAAAACTCCGTCGACCGGCCTTCAAAACCCAGAAACCAGGGTTTATCATCCGGGTGTATCCTGTCTAAAAAAAACATAGCGTTCACTTCTTCAGGTGCAAAACCCAGCACATCGGCTATCTCGGGGCTTATAAACTCCAGTTCCATATGGTAAACATTAAATACCATGTAGTAATGCCGGCCCGGCTGAAAAACACTTAACAGCCGTTTATGAAACTCAATTTCAATCTTCAACTCTTCTACGTGAACAGCGTCGGTTTTAATGGCAGTGCCCCATATTTTTTTGGCGGTAAGGTAAATGTCTGAGCCTCTTTTTTCCATCAGTGTATTTTCATCACGAAATATAGGTACAAGTTTCAACAAGTTGTTTTTTTAATACAATTAATAGGATAAAGCACCGGATTAAGRCCGTTTAAAGGCTCATTAACAATGCGATTGCACTTTTTTGGAATGCCCATTTATCGCCGGCAAAAGGAGTATTAAGCCGTTCCTAAGTAAATAAGGTAATAAGCCTGTTTTAAATACCAGTTATTCAAACGCAACCAATTAACAATCAGAATAGTACCAACCAACACAATTAACAATCAATTAACATTAGGCAACGGTGTTAACATAAACATAATATTAAAATAGCATTTAGTTAACGTACCTTTGTGCCGAAATCAAATTCTTGCGTAAACCTGAATTTTTTCCATCCCCCAACATATGAAAGATAAAAAAATAAAATCTGTAGCCAAAGAAGCTCGTAAGGCTCTTAAAAAACAATTAAACGATAAATTTACGGCTCAGTTAAAAACCATCGTGAGCGAATTTGAGCCAGAATTAAAAGGCCTGACCAAGGCAATTGAAAAAGCTTCTAAAAATTTGGCCAAAGCAATTGCAGCAAAAATAAGCGACAAAAAAGACGAACCAGCAGCGCCAACCAAAAAAACCAAAGGAATTGTTGTTGAAGTTAAAGAAGCCGCTTTACCAATAGTTAAAGAAGCCGCATCTCCGGCGCCTGTTGCTAAAGTTGACAAAACAGCTACCAAAACAGCCGCTCCTAAGTCGCCAGCCAGCAAAAAGGAAAGTGCCCCTGTAAAATAAACCTGTAAATACGACGGTTATTTTTACTGCAATTTGGTATTTTCTATTCACAAATAGAAAATTTATTAACTTGATTAACAAATAGTTAAATTCAATTTAACTATTGTAAGTTAAAATAAAAAATGTAAATTGTCGGTTGCGAAAACTGATAATTTACATTGATTAAACCAGACTCATTAGCATCAAAAGCGAATAGCGCTTGTGGTGCCCGATGCGGCAACGTGCAACGAGCAGCAATTGCCAAGGCAGGGCTTTACCAACAGGTAAAGGATTTTTTTTCTGGTATCTTTGACACCAGCAACTGGCCCGCCCGATGGCATTGCGGCACGTGGAGCGAATTCCATGGCTGGCTGTATATTTTTTCGGACCTGCTCATAGCAGTATCTTATTTTGCAATCCCGCTGTTGCTTATCGTCCTGCTCACCAAGCGTAAGGATGTACCCTTTCCAAAAATACTTTGGTTGTTTGTTGTTTTTATTGTTTTATGCGGCATTACCCATTTTATTGATGCCGGCATTTTTTGGTGGCCGGCATATCGCCTGAGCGCGCTGTTGAGGTTACTTACCGGTATTGTATCGGTAACGACGGTATATGCGCTATACCGGATAATGCCCACGGTGCTTTCGTTACGGTCTGTAAACGAACTGCAAAAAGAAATAAATGAGCGTAAAATTGCCGAAGAAAAGCTGGCTGCCAGCGAGTTCCTATTACTGGAGGCCGGCCGAATGGGTAAATTTGGCGGCTGGGAAATGGATTTGCTTACTAATAAAGTAACCTGGTCAAAAACTATTTTTGATATCCATGAACTGCCCTATGATTATGACCCCACTTTTTATGATTTCAGCCGGTTTTACGCCGAACCGTATTTGACGATAATGACCCAGGCATTAAACGAGTGCCGGGATACAGGCACGGGTTATGATCTGGAAGTGCAACTGATAACGGCCAAAAACAATCGGGTCTGGGTGCGCGCCCGCGGCGAGATGTTATACGATGAGCAAAGTAAGCCCACCAAATTAAGAGGTGTATTTATGGATATTGATAAATACAAACTGAATGAACTGTCGTTAAACAAAACGGTAGAAATGGTTACCAAAAACAACCAGCAGCTCAAAAACTTTACCCACATCCTGTCCCATAACATCCGTAACCATGCCAGTAATATTTCGCTGGTATCGTCATTAGTTGATGAAAGCACGTTGGATGAAGAGAACGGCGAACTATTTCAGAAGATTAGAAAAATTTCGGAAGGCTTGAATACCACACTCGAAGATTTATCATACGCCATTAAAATTAAAGACGAGATCATAGAAGCCGAGCGGATAAACTTTAAGGAAATAACCACTAAAATTCTGGGAATTATCGAGTCGGACGTAGCCGCAAACCACGCGGTAGTTACGCAGCAGTTTGAGGTTGAAGAGGTTATTTTCCCTAAAATTTATTTGGAAAGTATCCTGATGAACCTGTTAAGTAATGCAATAAAATACCGTAAGCCGGGCATCGAGCCGAGGGTTTTATTAAAAACATACAAGGACGAAAACGGGGACACCGTTTTAGAATGTACCGATAACGGCATCGGCATTGACCTGAAGCTACACGAAAAAAAGATTTTTGGCCTTTATAAAACTTTTCATGACCGCAAAGACTCACATGGCGTTGGTTTGTTTTTAACCAAAACCCAGGTCGACTCGCAAGGCGGGCAAATAACCGTAACAAGCAAACCCAATAGCGGCAGCACATTTAAAATAACCTTTAATGAAAAAAATTAATACTCTTTGTGTGATAGATGATGATGATATCTACACTTTTACCATCAAACGCATTATTGCCAAAGCGGAAGTTGCCGAAAAAACCATTTTTTTTCATAACGGCCAGGTCGCAATCGATTTCTTTCACAATTGCCTTGAACTTATCAGCAATCTGCCGGATATGATCCTGCTTGATTTAAACATGCCGGTACTTGACGGCTGGCAGTTTTTGGATGAATTTATAAAGCTGGTGCCCCGCCTTGGCAAAAAAATACTGATTTATATTGTAAGTTCGTCAATTGACGAAGACGACTTTAAACGCGCCAAAGCCATGGAACAGGTATCTGACTTTATTGTAAAACCCCTTAACGCCGGCGATTTAAGGAATATTGTAGATCAATGGGTATAATGCGAAAAAGCCTAAGGCAAAAGGCTTAAAGCTTAAAGCCGGGTGTCTAAAAGGATAGTATGTTAAGTACCCTGGCTTTTCTTCGCGCATAATCCTTAGCTTCGCTATTGATTTGTGCTGATGCCTATGTTTACTTTTAATACTTTTTACAGCAGCCTTCTGCAGCGCCTGCATTACGTATACCTTTTGTATGCGGTGCCGCTGGTGGTTATCATTGCCATAATAACCCCGGCTTTTCAAAGCCCCGACGAGCCCAACCATTTTGCCCGCGCCGAACAGGTTTCAAGGCTTGAATTGGTCCCCACTTTTGTGTACGACAAGGCGCACCCCATTACCGCCGCCGATTCCATATCCAAAGACCCAGCTATTGTTTACCCAGACAGGGGCGGCTTCATGGTTGATAAGGGCATTTACCAGCTCGATCATATTTATAGCCCCCTTGCACGCAACGGCAATATAAAAGTGGCGGCGTTAAAAACAGATAGCGCCAAAAACTTACAGTGGCACGCCGGCACCATATATTTCAATTTTGGCAATACGGCCATTTATCCGCCGGTTGTTTATTTAATGCAGGCCCTGGGTATTGGGGTGGGTAAGCTGCTTCATTTAAGCATCCTGAATACACTGTACCTTTCCAGGATATTGAATGGTTTACTGTGCGTAACGCTATGCTTTTTTGCCCTGATGCTGGCCAGGCAAAGTAATATTTTATTATTCATCGTGCTACTTTTCCCGATGACGGTATCATTATTCGCTTCGGTAAGCCAGGACGCTGTTTTAATCAGCTGTTCTTTTTTACTCGTTGGGTTTATAGACGATTTCGCCTTTGGCGATAGCCATCGGCCCAAATGGAAACTGTACACTATGGTTATCCTGGTAGCTATCATCGGCATTGCCAAGCCGCCTTACATCATCTTCGCTTTTTTATTCCTGTTTTTAAACCTTAGCCCAAAACAAAAGGCGGCTGGCATTATTGTCCCTTTTGCGGTATTGGTGCTTTGGCTCATCATCAATCACGGCAGTTTCATGATCAAGTTTGCACCAGCCGAAATGAGACTGAACTCAAAATTACAGGTATTGTACATTTTGCACCACCCATTCAGGTTCATGGGCATGTTTTTTGATTTTGATAAAACGGCATTACAAAACGTAGCCCGTATGTTTGTAGGCGTACTGGCCTGGCTCGATGTGCAGTTACCCGATATTTATTACCGCAATGCATACATCTGCCTCGTTTTGGGTATCATGGTCAGCCTGGGCTTCAAAGGCAGCACCAGGCTCAGGATAGCTTTGCTGGTTTGCGGTATCCTCACCATCGTCGCGGTTATATCGGCCCAATATGTTACCTGGACAGCCCTCGAATCGCCAACCCTCGGCGGTATGCAGGGCCGGTACCTCATTCCTATTTTTCCTTTTATCGCACTGGCTTTATGTGGTTATCCTGTAAATAACACCTTCGCGCGGTTAAAAGCAATCGTGTTACCGGTTGTTTTATTATTCCCGGTATATTCGGCCATCATCATGATACAGGTTATCTGCAGCAGGTATTATTAATGTAGTGTCAACGATGAATTGACGGACAGCTTTAAGTCAAAAGTCTTAAGTTCCAAGTCAAAAAAGAAAAAATCCACCTTTTGGCTTACGACTTTGTACTATTGACTTAACGCTATCCCTTTATTTTTGCTTTTCGCCTAAGGAAAACCAGTTGCCCGAGTCGTCTTTAAACAGTGCCTCAAAGCCGTAAAACTCTTTGGTAGGTTCTTTTTTAAACTCAACACCTTTTGCTTTCAGCTCCTCGTAAGTTGCCACCAGGTCGTTACATTCAAATACGCCAAAGCCAAAGGTGCCCTGGCTTACCAGGTTGCGCATTTGTTGGGCGGCATCCTTTTTAAACATCATTCCTTCGGCAATGGCCATGAGCGAAATTTCCAGTTCAGGCTGTTCCGGCGGGCATACGGTAAGCCAGCGCATTCCCGGCCCCATGGATGCATCGGTATGCACCTTAAAGCCCAGTTTATTAACGTAAAAATCATAAGCACTGTCCTGGTCCAGAACAAATATGCTAACATGGTTCATTTTTGTGATCATGGTGCCAATTGTTTATTTGCATCAAATATGAATATTAGCAACGGTCTTCACCTATCCAAAATTGCTGTTTTAAACCCAGCCATTTTCTTGCGCAAAACAATTGGGGATAAATTTCAGCGGTGCCTTCACCATATCAGCGGCTCTTTGAAGTTCCCGCTGCTGGTATACCGATGGCGACAAGAGGATTATCTTTTTAAACAAAGCCGAAAAAGAAGTAACACTATCAAAACCTACAGCATAACAAGCTCCGGTTACAGATGCGCCTTTCTGTAAAAGCAGGCGGGCCTGCTCAACCCTCACCGCTATCAGGTACTGGTGCGGGGTTTTGCCATAAGTGGTTTTAAACAGCCGGATAAAGTGAAACTTCGAGAAAAAAGCTTCATCGGCAATATCATCCAGGTTAATAGCCTCGTGATAATGGCCATCAATAAAAAGCTTGGCATGCACAATACGCCTATACAAATAAATCTTCGGGAATGATGCCATATCATTCATTAGCTTGCTGTTACAATGCCGGTAAATATCGGGGAATTATTTGAAATCAGCGTTTGCTGGATTTGAGAATTAGCAGAATTTTGTCTGAACCTGGATTAAGCAGACTAAAGGGTTATCACGATTCCGGCAATTTTCAAATCTTCAAATTTTCAAATCCTCAAATAATTCTTTTATCTGCACATCCATTCAGTCCCCATGCAAGCTCATCACATTGCCATCCGGATCTTTAATACCCAGGAATTTACCCCAGGGCGTTTCGTCAACCTTGCCTAATTGGATGCCTTTGGCGGTAAGGTCGGCAATGTCGGCGTCCAGATCGTCGGTTTTAATAACAAAGCCGCGCACGCTACCTGCCGGCATTTCCGGAAACCAGTTTACCAGGGTGATAGAAACAGCCGAGTTTGGGTATCCCATCTGGATCCATTGCGAACCATTGGGCCCAAAAGGAGCTTCAACAATAACTTCGAAACCCAGTTTTTGGTAAAATGTCTTTGCTGCCTGCTGGTTGGTTACCGGGATAGAGATAATTTCAATTGCTTTCATATTATTTAGCGTTTTGGTTTAAAAGATTTTCGAGGTTGTTTAATTTCTGTTTCCAAAAACCATCAAAGTATTCAATCCATTGTTTTACTTCTTCAAAGCCATCTGCCTTCAATTCGCAATAGCGCTCACGGCCGCTATCTGTAATTACTATCAGGCCGGCATCATACAGCACCTTTATATGTTTTGAAACCGCGGGCCGGCTGATATCAAAATTGCCCGCAATGGTATTTATGGATTGCTTGTCATGTGATAGCAACATTAAAATAGCCCGCCGGTTGCTGTCGGCAATGGCTTCAAAAGGGTTTGTTATCGCTCTCATTTTGTATCGTTTAGTAATTTAGCCAACCGCCTTGGGATTCCTTTCTTCCAGCCACGTTCCATAAACAAGCTCGATATCATATTCTTGAAGCCTTTGAAACCGCTATGTTCCAAAACCAGCCTGGTACCATCGCCGTCGGCGCTTAACGTCCAGGTAAGTACAGTATCTAATTCAATTACCCCGGGCCTGGGTCCGCCTTTCCAATTGTAAACCAGTTTTTGGTGGGGTATTATCTCCAGTACTTCGCAGTAAACAATACCGTCCCAGCCCATTTTAGGTAATGGTTTGCTGTGAAACTGAAATTTGTGACCAACCACCGGCTTAAAATCATTTTTCATCAACCATTGGCTAACCAGGTCGGCATCGGTTAAATAGCGCCAAACTTTTTCTGCCGGGTGGGCGAAATACCATTTAATAACTAAATCTCTTTGCATAACATGTAACCTATGAGTTACACAAACATATATGTAACTTATGAGTTACGCAAATAATATTTTTCTTTTTTAATCCCTGCGGCTATCTTTTTCGTAATTCGGTTTAAACCGGCCCAAAACACTAAAAAAAGCATGTTGGCAAAAACCTGTCGGTTTAAATTAATATGGTTGGTATATTTATACATTCATGTCAGCAAATCAACATCAATTTTATGGTGGCCTGCCGGTTAACAACATCCCACTTGGCGATCTTTTTATTAGAGAAGATTTATTTAGGGACGTCCCTGATGATTGGCATATTATCATAACCGATATTAAGGGAAGGGTGTGCTGAAGCTAATGGGTTTAATACGATAGGATTAGCTATCTGCCCGACGTAAAATTCATATAAATGAACATTGCAATAACCGATACCGTAGTTACGATATAAAGCGCCGTTGATTTTATAATAATCCGTCTCCAAAGCAAGGCCATCAAAATAGCCATATGAATAATTACAAATGCCAATGAAACCCAAATGGTATATTTATCGGCTGATGCGCTTTCGCCATAAATAAAAAAGCGGGCAAATTGACCTATGATCTGGAGTACAAAAAACAGTACAAGGTTCAACATCGCGAGTACTATAAATACGAATATTTTTTTCATCGGCATATTGCTTTCCCTACTCCCCTTCCGGTGTCTCCTTTAATTCGTCTTCTTTTTTACCCTTGCCCAGTTTAACTATGGGTTTTTCCTGTGTACCGGTAATGGTCATGGGTATACCAAAGATACCCAGCGGTGGCAGACCAAGACGGAATTGCAGGTTCAGCTTGCCATCAAAACTTACCTGCCCCTCCAACCTTGGGCGGAAGCCGGCCATCCTCATTTTTGTACGTTGAATGGTGATGATGTTGTTGGCTATAGTGGTTTTAATATCAACCTTGCTTACATCGTTTTTACCGCCCAGGCTATCGCGCCCGGTTGTTTTACCCACGGCACTAAATAGTTTAAAGCCTTTTACCTTTACCTTTTTAACCGAAAGCACTCCCCCGCCCTTCAGCGATGGATAAATGGGTTTCATATCGCCGTTAAGCTTGCCACTTAGTTTATAATCCAACGATACAATACCCTCGGCACTTGCAGCAGATGTGGCCATGTCATGAAACAACTTTACCTCTTTATAAGCCCTTTTAATGTCAAAATCTTTGGCATCAATATGATAATCAAAATAAGCTTTTTGCGGGCTGATGCTGCCATAGGTGGCGTCCATTACCACAGGCGCACCTATCATGGTAAAACCTGTTTGTTTTAAAACTATCTGGCCCTTGCTTACGCTCATTTGCCCTTTGGCGTCATTAATATCAAGGCCATTGTATTTTACTTTTTTAACATCGGCGGTAAAGCTAAGATCGAGGTTGGCGGGTACGAGGATAACGCCCGATTTAGCCGCTTTCGGGGTTGACGGGCCACTGGCAAAAGCCGTAAAATCATCGGCAATGATAAGCCCGCTGCTTAAATTAAACTCCCCCTTTAACGACGAGTTGGGTTTTACCGCATAATCTATCACGTTAGACAGTGCGCCGTTAAGCACAATAACCGATTTACCGTAATTAGCGGTAAACTGATCGAATTTCATTTTATCCTGGTTAAAACTAAACAAGCCTGTTTTAATGAGGAATGGTTTTGGGAACAACTCGGATGTTAAAATCAAGTCTTTCACCTTCATGGTGCCCGAGTTGGCCAATTGATCATACCGGCCGGCTGTGGCGTCGCTTTGTTTACCTTTAAGGGACAGGTTGGTGGTGATAAGCCCTTTTACATTGTATCCTGCCATGGCAAACACCTTGTAAATTTTACCAATATCCAACGATCCGTGCGATTTGATGCTATAATCCAGGTTATCAAAGTTTTTTAGGTTGGCTTTCAGCATGAAAGGCTGTCCCTCGAAGGTGAGGGATACCGGCTTGATATTAACCATCAAACCTTTTAATGACCCGGTGCTGTTGCTGATAGCTGTGCTTATCTCCAGGTTTTCAACCGGGTGCGGGTAATATTTGGTTTGAATGTAACCGCCATGCAAATCAATCTGCACGTTGGTAACCGGGAATATTCTTTTGGCCGGGATATACCTCCCTTTGGTTTGTACGTCGGCATCCAGATTGCCACGCAAACCAATGCTATCAACCGGGTAAAACTTTTTAATATCGGCCAGATCAAATTTCGCCTTCAGGTCGGCATCAATTAAGGCACCTGCGGTATTGCTTAGTTTTAAATAACCTTTAATATAGTTGTTCAGCGCGTTAATATTCAGGTTGGTCATGGCCATGGTGGCATGGGCCGGGTTTTGGTCGGGGCAGTTGGCATCAAGGTTAAAACTTACGTTTTTCATGGCCTCGGGCAGTTTGGCATATTTAAAGTAGCCATCCCGGAAAGCAGAATGCAGCGTAAACTTAGGGATATTGGTAATCACGGTATCAATATGATGCCTGATGCCTGTTTTCCTGATCCCGGTGGCGTATTTACCTTCGGCTACCATGTGCAGCGAGTAGCGGCCCTTTACATCAAAGGCCTTTACGCCAAAAGCCTTGTTCCATTTTTCCAGGTCAATCTCGGTATTAATTTTAGCGAAGATCTGCGGCGATTTAACGCCTTTCACCTTAATAACCGACCCGAAATAATCCTTTCCGATATTAAAATACACCGAGTCGATATTCAGGTTCAGGCTATCGGGATTACAGCCCGGCGCTTTTGCCTCCATGTTCAGGTAGAGGTTTTTTACCGGCTCGGGTGTTTTTTTATTGGCGATATAACCATCGCGGATCTTCATACTGAAATCAAGATCAGGCATTTGTTTGGTGGCGGCAATGTACTTACCAACAAGCGACATCGTTATCTTCCCATTACCATTCAGTTCGGTATCATCGGTCCACTTGGCATATTGGGCAGGCAGGGCGGTAAAAATATCGCTCAGATCCTGCTGATCAGATTTTATCCTGAAATCCATACCGTAACCATCTTTCAAAAATTCAAACCTGCCTTTAAAATCAACCGGCAACGCATTAATCATGAGGTCGTTTTTTTGAAATACAAAAGCAAGCGATTTGGTGTTGATGCTGGTAACCAAATCGGCATTTACTTTTTTATGGTAGATATAGGCTTGGCCACCGTAGCTAAAATCTATCGAACCTATCTCGGTGTGGGTGTACAGGTCAAACACATCTTTGCTCAGGTCGCCCCTGCCCTGATAGTTAAAATCGCGGGCATCAACCAGTAATGGCATCGATTTATCGTTATAAACCAGGTGGCTTTTTTCAATCAGTATCTGCTCAATACCTAATGATGCGCTTGCAGTATCCACTGCCTGCGCCGGTTGGGCAGGCTTGGCCTTGTACACATTATAGTTGGCATGCCCGGCGCTATCTACCTGGATATTGATTGTGGCTTTGCTCAGGTAAACGCGGTTAATGTTGATTTTACTTTTAAATAACGAGGAAAGGTCAATAGCCAGCGAAATTTCTTTTGCGGCTACCAATGTATCATTCTGAAAAGGGGCACTACCATTGAGCGAAAAATCGTTCAACGTAAGTGTAAGCGCCGGGAATTTTTTAAAGAAAGATAGGCTTGTACCCGAAAAATTGAGCTTACCATTGATACTGCTGCCCGCCCATTGTTTTATTTTATTGGTAATAGTTTGCGGAAACAAGTATGGCAGTAAAAACATTAATATCAACAGGCTCACCAGGGTAATGCCGGTAATTTTAAGCGTTTTAACGAGTATTTTTTTTATTGGGATGGGCATAAAAATATAGATGATCAGGTGCCATAAAGATAGAGCAAAAAGTTGTGCTGTTGATAGAATTTAGCTACAAAATAGACTAGCACCCTATAAACCTCCCCTGGGAGCTACCGTATGCGCACATCTTTTTTGAAAGAAAATTGTCATTTCGATTGAGCAAGGGAAGGCAAAGAGCGGGAGCGCGAAAGAGAAACTATCTCTTGAGCGTAGCAAAAAATCTTGAACGCCCTGCATGGCCGAATGTCCGCTTTTACAAGATTTCTACTCACCTCCGGTGCAAGATTCCCCCACAGGTTCGTTCGTATGACAACGTTTTTTTTAGTGATACGGTATTAAAAGAAAATTGTCATTTCGATGGAGCAAGGGGAGGCAAAGAGCGGGAGCGCGAGTGAGAAATCTTGAACGCCCTGCTTCCAAACCGACCTATCGGAATGCAGGGCATATAAGATTTCTCACTCGTACCTCGTTTCGAAATGACAACTTTTTTTAGTGATGCGCGAGTTTGGGTGAGGCTATCCCCTTAAATACGCCGCTATTTCCGCAAAATTCTTCCGCGCTTCATCGTTCAGGCTTTCGTCATTTTCCATGTGTAAAGCCCAGCCGAGGGGTGTACCGTTATATATCTTGTCGGGCATATCCAGCCGCGCCCCGGCCTCGACCAATAGTTTTACGCTCTCCAATGAGCCGGAATATACAGCCTGGTGCAAGGGAGTAGCATGACTGTGGAAACCCGCGTTATTCTCCGGGTAGCCATTCGGGTCGGCACCGAGGTTTAGCAGGTAGGTTATCATTTGCGGCTTGCCGTAAAAACCGGCAACGGTTAAGGCTACTAATAATTCGGCTTTGTCTGCCCCGGCAGTAAAACGGATTACATCGTCCATTCTATCCAGCCCGATGGCTGCTGCCAGTGTAAGCTGGCCGCCGCGCACAATTAAATGGGCGGCGGCATCAAAATTGCCATGCGCCAATGCCCCCAAACCACCGCCTGGTGTTGCGCCGGCATCAATCAGCACATCCATCAAGGCTATCTGTACGCCACATTCCCGGGGGATTCTCCCGGTTGCTACCAGGCCAAGGGCATAATCAAGCTGTTGTTGCATGGTACCGGCAGCAAACTCTTTTACGTAGCCAATGAGTAGCTGCGTAACATCCACAATATTTGCCGGCAGCTTGCCATTGCGGATTGGATTATCGGCCACAAACCAAAGCAGGTACGGATTTTGGAAATAGCCAGGTTCGGGAAGGTCAAGTTTATCTTGTACCAAATGGTGGTTTTCGGTTATCAAAGCGGTTAATAATCCAATATCGCCGGTTTCAATAGCTTCCACAGCCTCCCGGAAAAGCGGATTGGTAATGTCAGAATTTTTCATCCCTCCTGATTGAATGTTAAATAGCCTTTGTCAATTAAAGATACAGATGTATATTTAAATACCGTTCTTAACGGTATTAATTTGCTTTAAACCCATGAAAAATATCATCTTTTTCGCCTTGTTTTTATTTATCATCTCCAATACACAAGCCCAGGCACCAGCTTCAATTATAAAAAGATATAAGGAAATATTTAAGTTGATAAAGGCCAATAAAGCGCAGGAACTATCAAAATTGGTGGCCTATCCCTTAATACGGCAAAACCCGCTAAAAGACATCACCAGCGCTAACGAATTTGTGACATATTTCCCTATTTTGTTTGATGATGCTTTTAAGAAAAAAATAGCCCTGTTTGCCGATAGTGATGTATTTGATCACCATGGCGGCTATGGCCTGGTTGGCGGCGCATTTGATGGCGATATATGGTTAAACAGTGATGGTAAGATACAAGCTATTAATTATAGCTCCAAGCGGGAAACCGACCTGAAAAACCTGCAGACAAAACAAATTCAAAGCAAAATATATCCAACCGTAAGCCATTGGGACGAGAATATATTGGTATTACAATCGCCCAAACTACTGATCCGTATTGACAGGGTTGGCCAAAAACTGAGGTATGTATCCTGGAGCCAGGGCAACCCTACCTCGTCAAAACCCGACCTGGTACTAACCAATGGTGTTGCAGAAGCACAAGGCACCCAGGGCGGCTGGACATATACCTTTAAAAATGGCGACTGGACCTACGTGATAGATGATGTGGAAATGTGCGAAACAGCAAGCCAATGCGGTTATTTCCTTCGCCTCAGCCTTAAAGATGTTGAAAAATCATCAGTAAGGTTGAAGGTGGTTAAATAACAATCTGCCATTTCCTCAAAACGGAAATATCACCTTGAAACTCACATTGCGGCCAATGTTATAAATACCCAGCCGGCCATTAGGCGAAGCCGTATAATATTCAAAATACTTTAGCCTGTTCAGGTTGGATTGATAGGCCGTGTCAAACAAATTATCTACCTGGAAAAAAACTTCGCAAAAGGTTTTTTCCGACCTCCGCTTTATTGTTGTACCCATACCAATGTTAATAAGCGTATAGCCGGGCGTGGCTGTTTCGGTATTATCGAGGGCATAAAACCGGTTTTGAGCGGCATAAGCATCCGCCTCTGTTTTAAACCATATTTTTGAAAACACCCCGTAAGCTTGCTGCAGGGTGATCTTTACCTCGCTGCGTAGGTGCAGCGGGGGGATAAAAGGCAGATACTTTGCCGCCCCGTTTGACTTTTGGATAAGCTGCTGATTTTGATTAATGCCCGTAACATACGCTACACTATTATTAAATGCCAGCCACTTCAGTTTCTGCGGATGCAGGTTAACCGTAAACTCAGCACCATAAAGCCGGGCCTTTGATTGCTGGTATTGATAGGTACTATTACCCGGAACAATTATTACCGGGTTGCCGGCGGCATCGGTTAGCTTAGCCTGGTATATATAATTATCAATCTGGTTGTTAAAAAACTCGGCAATAAGGTCGGCATCCTTCAGGTAAGCAATTATACCCAGGTCTTCCTGCAGGCTAAATTCGGGATTAAAACTCCTGTCGCCCAGGTAAACAATATGTGCGCCCGGGTCAAGGCCGTTGGAGCCAATTTCGGTAATGTTGGGCGCCCTGTAACCCCTGCCAACATTGGCTTTAAGCAGCAGCCTTTCGTTAATGTTGTAAGTAAGTCCCAAACTGCCCGAAAAACCTTTGTAAACATGCTTAAACGCCGGGAACTGGAGATGAGCACCCGCCGTATCGGGCAGTTTAACCTGCTGTTCAAAACCGTTGGCCGCATTAGGCCCAACATAAAAATCATTCCAGCTGATGTGGCGGTTATTATACCTTATGCCTCCCGAAACATCGAGCTTACCAAAACTTTTTTTGCCGAAGATAAAAGCCCCGGCATCAAACAGGTTATAATCGGGTATCGGGAAATCGGTAGCGGCCTTGCTGCGGTTGGCCTGGTACATACCGTTAATACCCACAGTACTTTCAATACCGGCAAATACGGGTAAATTGTATTTCAAATCGTAATTAAGGGTATTAAGTACTACATACAAACCAGCCTGCTGCGCCAACGTTGGGTGGTTATATTCCCTGCGGATGCTTTGCTGTAGGCCAAGCGTGGCGTCCAGGCTACCATTGCCCAATTTTACCTGGTTGTGGGTATAAATGCGGTAATGCTGAATGCGCTGATGAAGCGGAGCTATGGTATACGAGTTTAATTCATTACTGCTAACCAAAGGCCTGTTTTTGATATTATCCGCAGCCAGTTCGTTTACCTGCTTGGTAAACTGCCGGGTAAGCGAATCGCGGCTACCATCGGGAATTTCCTGACGGTTATCATACATGGTTGCCGCTATTTGGGAGTAGCCCCACTTTTTATCAACCCGGGCCATACCCGATAAATTGTACTCCCTGAAACCTGTGTTGTAGACCAATCCGTCTATTTTATCGCGATAATCATGTGCTGCCTTGGCTGTAGCCCTAAAGGTATATTGCCAGCTTTTATTTTTGTAAGCCAGGCCAATTGATGTGCCAATCATGCCGTTGTTGGTATGATAATCGGCAACGTAATCGCCTTTCAATAGGCTATCTGCCCCGTTAGGTATAGCGGGGATGAGGTTAATAACACCGGCAATGGCATCCGATCCGTAGGTTAAGCTAGCCGGGCCTTTAATTACTTCGGCCCTGCCAATGCCATACTGATCTATCTCGATACCATGTTCGTCCCCCCATTGCTGCCCTTCCTGCCTGATGCCATCGTATAAAGTTAATACCCGGTTATAACCCAGTCCCCTTATAAAAGGCTTAGAGATATTAGGCCCTGTGGTAACGGCGCTTACGCCGGGTACTCCCTTTACTATGGCATCAATAATATTGTTGTTCACATTCAGGTTCATCTCCTTTTTTGTCATCACAGCAATAGGCACCGGGTTACGCCGTAGCTCGGTAGCCCGCGATACGCCTGTTATAATCACTTCGTTCAGTTTCGAATAACTCTCTTTCAGGTTGCTGTTTAAAATAACGGTTTGTTGTTTGGTAATAGTTACCCTTAATTTTTCGGGGAGATACCCAATTGCCGAAAAAGACACTTCATAGTTACCAGGAGCTATGTTTTGTAATTGATAATAACCTTTTTGGTTGGCGGTAGTACCTATAGTTGTACCTGTTATAGTAACGGAACCATAGGCCAGGGGCTCGCTGCCGGTTGTTAGGCGGCCTTTTAAAGCCCCAGCCTGGGCCAAAACGTTTATTGACGGCATTAAGAGTATTAAAAAGAGGTATAATATTTTTATTTGCATTCAGATCAATTTTTATTTTAAACACAAATCAAATAAAAATAATTAGTCTTACCTAATTTTATTAAACAAATAAAGCTAATTCCTCATTATACTTACATTAGTTAACATATCTTAGCTTAATTAAAGACTGATATCTCCACACATCACAAGAAATAAAAAGGAAAATGAGAATAGTTTAGATGGGATAAACCTAAACAGGCAGCCAAACGATTAGGCGTTTACCCAGACGGGTATTTGCAAAACCAACAACAGGATATAAGCGGGCAGCACAAATATGGCACCGGGTATTGTACACCCCGTTAAAACACCTATTGCATACCCCGTTAAAAAACGGGGTATTTTAACAATAACTGTTTTTTTTATTTTGATCTTAAATAACTAAATTAGCTTTTGCATAGCCCTGTTTTTATTCCCCCTATAATTAAAACAGTTAAAACCAAAAGGAAACTTTTTCCTTAGTAAACATTTTCGCAAATATTAGGTTAATTTCAATGGATCAAAAAAACATGGCCTCCAATATCCTGGTGATAGATGACGGCGAGATTGATAATATTATTTTTGAAAAAGTGGTCAGGAGGGTAATGTCAAATTCAAGGATTGATGCCTGCAGCGATGCCCCAAGCGCTATTGCCAAACTAATGCATATCAGCAATACGGCACCTCATCTTTTCCCTGATTATATATTTTTAGACTTGACGATGCCGGTTATGGATGGTTGGGATTTTTTGGAGGAATTCAGACGATTAAATATCGATCCGCTTAAGCAAAGTAAAATATATCTTCTATCTTCGTCGATATCAATTAAAGATATTAACCGGTCGCGCATGAATCCTTTGGTGTTTGATTTTATATCTAAACCAATGAACAGGCAAAAAGCCGAAGCCATTTTTGAAGTTGCCTAAGGCTTCAGCACCGTAATATTAACATTTAACGAAACTAAACTTCTTTATCCATGTTGAAAAGCATTTTGGTAATTGAGGATGATACCGACATTTTAAGTACAATTGAAAATGTTTTGGTTTACAATAATTTTGCGGTCACGGGTTTAACCCATACTGATGACATTATTGAGTCTATCAAAACCTACAAACCCRACCTTGTGCTAACCGACTATATGCTCCCCGGTATGAATGGTGGTAAAATATGCCAAACCATTAAAAGCACCAGGGAAACTAACCATATCCCCGTTATACTTATTTCGGCTTATCACCGCCAGGCCATCTCATTGGCCAATTTCAACTACGATATTTATATCCCCAAGCCTTTTGACATCGATAAACTGGTACAAGCTATAAATAAGCTTTTAAATTAGGGGTAATTCAAAAAATAAATATGTTTAAACGTAGTAAAAATACAACTAAGAAACTTTGATGTTTTTAAATAATAAGTATATTTATTACCCCTTCAATATGGTGTATGAATAAACTATTTTTCCTTCTTTTATTTCTGGCGCCCGTGGTTTGCAACGCGCAGAACATCGATAATTTGGATATAAAAAACGGCTTTCTGCAATTTAAGCTGGGGGATAGCCTGGCAAAATATCAAACTATATTGCGCTCACCTGATAAATTAGCCCCGCATAATTATCAGGTAAAATATAAAGCCATAAAGCTTAAAAAAAACATCGATGGACTTTTTTTAATTGAAGAAAATGGCATTGTTGTAGGTATTCAAATTTATATGGTAACTGACGATCAATGTCAATTCATCAATAAAGCTTTTGAAAAAGCTTATGGAGCACCCGAAGAAATCAAAGACGACAAAGAAAACGACCTGGGCCGACATCATTCATTTAAAATATGGAAAGGAAAAAGAGTATCCGCAATAGCTGAAAGGACCAATACCAATGCACAAATTGGCGGCATAAATGCCGAGCTTGCTTTTGAAAAGCTGGAGATTAAGCAAATTAGCGATGCGGTTATTGAAGGGACTTTGGCAACTGGTTTTGAGCTTTAAAAGCACCAGGGAAACTAACCATATCCCCGTTATACTTATTTCGGCTTATCACCGGCAGGCCATTTCATTAGCCAATTTCAACTACGATATTTATATCCCCAAGCCTTTTGACATCGATAAGCTGGTACAGGCTATAAATAAGCTTTTAAATTAAGGGTAAGTTAACAGTACTAAGTCTTGAGTCAAAAGTTAGCTTTATTTTTTTGACTCAGAACTTAAGACTTCCGGCTAAAGACTATCCGTCAATATACAATTAACATCAGTTCATGATTATTGTGGCACTATAAAGCTGCCTTATCCTGTATAACCACGCTATTGCAAGGCAGTTTTATTGTTGTAACTGCACCAAGGTTGGGGCCATCGCTTTGTATTTGAAATGAGCCATCGTGACTATCAATAATCGATTTACAATTATATAAGCCCAGTCCGGTTCCGCTTTCTTTGGTTGTAAACCCTCTTTTGAAAAATTTACTCCCTGTTTCGGCATCAAAACCTTTACCATTGTCGGCCATCCTGAGTTCGAAAAAGTCATTAGCGGCGCTTAAATTGATCTCGATTGTTTTTTCGATCTTTTCAAGGTCAATAGCTTCAATGCTGTTTTTCAGCACGTTTAAAATAACCTGCATTAATTTGGTATGGTCGCCTTTTAAAACATATTCGCCCGGCGCAATTGCTACCTTTAACTGGATGCCTTTTTTATCGGCAGATGCCAAAAGCATTGCCTTACAATCGTCAATAATATTTAACAGGTTTACCATTTTACGGTCTTGCGAGCCACCATGCCCTTTAACAAACTGGCGTTGGATACTTAAAATATCCTGGATGTGGGAAAGGATATTCAACAGCTCGGTAACCGCCGTTGAAATCTCACTTTTGTTTTCGGCCTGTGATTTGTGGATACTATCTGTAAGGGATACCAGGGCCTTTGCTTTATCGGCGCCAATTGCCTGTTCAAGTGCGCTTTGCTGCCCTTTTATAAATAAAGCCAGGTTTTTAATGGTATCGATATTATACCGCTCCATCACCCGGTTAATCCGGTTAAGGTACGATCCAAAACCCACCAGCGCATTGCCAATATCATGTAATACTTCTGATGCAATTTCAAATTTACCCTGGGCTATCGCTTTTTCTAACTCCTGCTCCTTTTGTGATATCAGCTGCGCGTTTGCAAGTTTTAAATCTGCAGCCTGGCTGCGCAGCTCTTCCGATTGAAGGTTTAGTTCCTCGTTAAGCTTATTCAAGGCTTCTTCATTTTTCTTGCGCTCGGTAATGTTGTGCCCAATGCCCAATATACGTTCAACCTGCCCCATTTCATTACGTACGGGTACTTTTGATGTCAGCAGCCAGTGTTTATTGCCTTCCGTGTCAAAAAATAATTCTTCTTTGTTTACGATCGCTTTACCCTCCTGAATCACATTTAAATCATCATGATAACCGCGTAACCCAATATCATTATTAAATAGCTCAAGATCGGTTTTGCCAATTACATCAGCTTCTGATTTTGCACCAATGGTTGCTACATCGGCAACATTGGCTATTATCTTTCGGCCGTTAGCATCTTTTATATAAATAGTGTCGGGCAAATTATCAATAAGTGTTCGCAGCAGTATTTTTTCAAGCTGCAATTGTTCCTCTACTTTTTTTGATGCCGTTACATCGGTATGGGTTCCTATTACCCGTTTTGCGCTACTCCCTTGCCTATTATTTACATAGCGGCCGCGCGACCAGATCCACACCCAACTACCATCGGCATGGGCCATCCTGAAAAAATTCTCGTATATTTTTTCGGTTGGATTATTTAAATATTCTTCAAACCGGGCAGTTGCTTTTTCCCTGTCTTCAGGATGAAGCAGATTAGTCCAGGTCTCATTTAAATTACCTTTGCCCTTAGTATCAAATTCATTAATTGACCTGCCCAACAATAAAAAGTACTCTTCATTACAATTCAGAAAACCCGTTTCGGTAAAATATTCCCAGGCGCCTATATCAGATGCCAACATCAACTCCCGGTAGGTTTCAATTGTTTTTGTAAGCTCTTCAATAACTTCCGGCGAATTGGAAGCATTAACAACCGGCTGGCTATCGTTCAATGCAATATCAATCATCTTAATATATTGTTATGGTACTATAATGGCAAGCTTATCGAAAACGTGGCACCCTGATCGTTTTTCACGGTAATATTGCCGCCGTGCGCAGTTATAAACTGCTTTACAATGGCAAGGCCCAAGCCGGTTCCGTTTTTCTTTTGCCGGGTAACAAATGGCTCAAAAAGGGTACCCGCTATTTCATCGGGGATACCGGGGCCATTATCCGCTACACGTATAATCACCGCACCATCCTGCATTTCTGCACTGATATTGAGCGTGGCGTTAGGAGTTTTATGATCATGAAGCGCATCCACAGCGTTGTTTACCAGGTTACTTAACGTTCTGCGCAATTTACTCTCGTCACCATCTACAAATAAGGGGTCTGGTACATTAACATTTATAATAATATCAGCTGCACCATCCCTTATCTCTACCTGCTTTACCGCGTCCCATGAAATTTTATTTATGTTAACAGGTATTTTTTTAACAGGGGTGTTTTTTATAAAATCTAAAAAATCATCAAATATTAATGATGCCTGTTCGGCCGATTTATCAATCAAATCAATCAGGTCGCTTTCAAGGCCATCCTCACGCATCATCTCTGTCATCAATTTTATATTTTTAATAGGCGTGCGCAGGTCATGCATCACCATGCCAATTACCTGCCCTACGGCCGATAATTTTTCTTTTTGTATCAGCTTTTCATTTAACTCGGCATTTCTGATAGCCTGGGCGGCATTTTGCACAAAAAGTTTTAGCATATACATTTTTTCGGTTTTAAGCCTTTCCTGTTTTTTAAGAACCGCAAATACCGAATAAGTATCCAGGCGGGCCAAAACAAGCTCATCTACCTGTATTACCTCGTCCTTTTCTATATCTATGCTTTTTACCCGTGCAATTAGCTCCTGCAGGTTTATTTTCTCTTCTATAGCACCTATCGAAATTATTTTTTCGTAAGCAAAATCATCATCCAGTTTGCCTATCAGGGCCAGGTCGGTGTCTAACGAGCCTGCCAACTGGTCAAGAATGTTCTTCAACAATGATGTCAGCTGCATCTTGTTTAAGCCGATAGAAGAAATAGATTCTATCAGTTTTTCAAGATTCCTGAGTTTATTATAATCGGTTACGGCTTTTGTAGMCAGCTGAATAATTTCTTCGGGCGCGTAAGGTTTGCAATGATATCCTACGTTTTGCCCAGCCTGTTCAACAATTTCATCAATAGATCGGTCGCTAAAAGCGGTAATGAAAATAATTTCGGCCTTTACATCATATTTCCGGATCTCCATGGCAGTTTCCAGGCCACTCCATCCCGGCATACGCATATCCAAAAATATAACGGCATATGGCGTACCGTTTTCAACGGCTTTTTTTACCAGCTTAACGCCTTCCATCCCGTTGGGTGCTTTGGCAACAGTAAACTCCGGCAGGCCCCGGGTACGGGTTCCTAATAAGGGCTTCGGAACGTCAAAAAGAATATTAAATGCCTGATCGATATTTTCCTGCTCTTCATCATTATAATTGGGCATCAATATATCTTCAATATTATCCCGAACTAATTCCTCATCATCAATGACCAGGACAGCAGTATTAGGCTTATTCATCATTCTTTAAAATAGATTTAACGTAGGGGTTTTTAACTACAGGCTTCTACGATAAATTTTGATTTAGGTTGTTGAATTATGAAAACTGCCGGAATAATATAAATAGCGACATTAAATACACAGAACCCAAGGTATAATACTTAAAACAATAAAACAGATGCTATCGCTTTATTAGCTTTGGATTTGCGCAAACATTATCGTTAAAAATTCGGGACCATTGTTCAAATGATATTGCTGTTTCTTCGGTATTGTTATCAAAATAAATCCAACAATTGCTTTGTTTTGCTAAACGGGTAAGCTCATCAATATTGGCCTGTGTTATAAAGTAAAGTCCATATAGCCGCTCTCCGTTCATCAGGGCACCCCATAAAACATATTCCAAATTCATCATCCAACCTGCGCAATACGCCTTTTCGGATATATCGCTCATAAAATCGACAAGCTTTTGTTGGCCACTGGTTAAGATGGTATTCATAACGATAAAAATAGGTGTAAAAGCACTTCACTCCCAGATTCATTTTACATGTGGGGTAAAAGGGGGGGGGGCAGATCGTTTTTGCGAGCAAAACAAGGCAAAACAAAAGTGAGACCGCCTTTTTTAATTAACCGCAGGGTTTTCTTCCTTAACCTTTTTGTTCGCTTTCCGAACGGAAATAAAAATTGCCGCTGCTACAAATAAACAAAAACAAGCGTTAATTAATGTCCCAATGCCTTCAGCCTTATAGGTTTTGTCGGTTGAAGTTATACTTTCAATTCCGTCATAGACCTCATACAGGAAGTACAAAAACATATAGATACTTGCAGCGAGGGAGATTTTTCGGTACTTAACAAAAAACGAGGGCATAGGATTCGGTTTTGGTCTATATAAAAAAAGCAAGCCAATTCGGCCTGCTTTTATACTGTGATCCCATTTGGATTCGAACCAAAGACCTACAGATTAGAAATCTGTTGCTCTATCCAGCTGAGCTATAGGACCATCGGTAAAATCAACGACTTTGTGGCAAGGTATCATGCCATCGTGTTTTTCGCGGTGCAAATATGCAAAATTATGCTGAATTATCAACCACAAATTTGTGATTTGATTAACGAACTGTTCTTTTTACGATCCTTTTGTATAGGTATTCGGTAAATCGTGCGTTTACATCATCGGGAAATTTCCAGTTGGGATAGTATTGCTTTTTAATGTATTTTAAACTGCCAAAGAATAGAATTCCTACTATCAACAATAAACAAAGCGAGAGCAATATTGCTCCAAAGGTAATAACAAAGTCCATCTTAATTAGTATTTTATTGTTATTACGCAAATAGATTGTAAAGGTTATAATTTTTTTTTGCCTGTGGTTATTAATTATTTAACAGCCAAAATAAAAGCCCCTCGCACTCGCTGCTTGGGGCTTTAAACCTAAACCTTATCACAATTAATAAGTGTAGAAACACTTACCTTATGAGGTGGCAAATATAGGGCACATAAGTTTATTTTGCAACACCGGATTGAAATTAGGACACCGCGATTATAAAATTAACAGAAATGTTACCTTCCGTTAACTTTGTTATTTTTAATTAAATTAAGCGAAGCAACGATTAACCCGATTAACCCTCCCGCAATAGCAGTTACCAATAAATTCCCAATTTGATGTAATTTAAGGCCCGTTGATAATCTTGCGACGGTTATTAATGCCATAGTTAGCACTACTATTGCCCAATATTTAGCGATTGGATGTGTTCTGACAACTCGCTTTTTAGGCATCGGCATAATAACTGCAGCGATGGCGGCAAACCCAATGAGTGTACTGCTGTGCTGTAGTATTTTATAAATAAACACCCGATGCGTCCCAAGACTTATCGTTGTTGCAAGTGCCGGAAAATATTGCACAAAATATCCATGAGGATGAGTAAAGCCATCCCAAAAAAGATGCGAGGCCGACCCAATAAAAACCGAACACACCACGACGGCGACAGATAATAACGAAATATTTAAAGGCAGGTGTTGATACTTCGCAAAGCGGCTGTTAAGGAACCGGGGCAAGTTATCAATAAACTCATCCCTTACCAGCAACAGGTAAACGTAACTAAGCACCATACCCAAGGGCACATCAAACCAAAACAAACCGGGTAAAGTATGACTGTAATTACTTTTTACCTGCATCCTGATAAAATATTCAAAATCGGGCGTCATGCTACCGGCTATTAAACCGGTTAAGGAGTAGCAGCGTTTAGGCAGATGTTTTAAGGTTAAAATTATGGCTGGGTGGGCGAAGGTAAAGGGCATGGGGTTTAATTATGCCTTAATTTGTTTTTCAATATCGAGTGCATATTCCCTGCAGGTATTAAGTCCGCGTTCAAAATCAGCATCTGTCGTTCCTACCTGTCTTCCTGATCCATCTGTGGCTACAAATCTAAAAACGCTATTAGACACCTCATCATAAGTTAATATCCAACCAGGCAGTATTTCGATTGCATTCCTGTTCATTGGTGTTTCTTTCACGAAGATAACATGAATCTTTAAATGTAAATCAAATACGCTACTCATTTCAACCCCTATTATCTATATTTGATCAATCCCAGCAATACCATCATGAATACAACAAAAGAATTTTTCCCTTTAAATGAGGACCATAGCCGCCGTAAATTTATTTTCAACGTTGGCAAAGTTGCAGTAGCTTCGGCATTGCTAAGCACACCATTTGTTGGCAGTGCTGCCGGTTTTTTTGATATTAAAAAGGATATTACCGTTGGGCAGATCATCGATAAATTTATCAGCCAGATTCCCGGGGCTCCGTTCCCCAAAACAGTTGATACGTTAAAATCGGGCAGTTTGGATATTAAAGTTACGGGCATTATTACTACCATGTTTGCCACCATTGATGTGATAAAACAAGCCATCGCGTTAAACGCCAATTTCATTATAGCCCACGAGCCTACTTTTTATAACCATGCCGATGAAACCGACTGGCTGGCTAATGACGATGTTTACCAATACAAGGCCAAACTGCTTAAAGACAACAACATTGCCGTGTGGCGCAACCACGATTACATCCACAGCCTTAAACCCGATGGTGTAGGCCTGGGCGTGTTAACCCAGCTAAACTGGGGTGCCTATTACCGGCCCGATTTGGGGAATGTACTGATGCTGCCGCCCACCAACTTAGCTGCGCTAATTGATTATCTTAAAAACAAACTAACCATTAACAAAGTGCGCTACATTGGCAACCCCGCGCAAAGCTGCCAGAAGGTATTATTTATACCAGGCGCGGCAGGCGGCCGACGGCACATAACCGAAACCGGCAAAGTAAAACCCGATGTATTAATAGTTGGCGAAATACAGGAATGGGAAACTGCCGAATATGTTCGTGACGCGCAGGCTAAAGGCGATAACCTGGCCCTGATAGTACTGGGCCATATAGCCAGCGAAGAACCGGGATCGGAGTTTATGGCGGGCTGGTTAAAGCAGCATTATCCGGCAATAAAAGCTGTCCATATCCCTTCAAAAAACTCACTATCATTTATGTAGTACAAATTGCCTTAGTGTAATTATATGCAAGTATTTTTATTAGGGGTTGTTAAATAATTTAACATTACGTACAATTGCAAAAAAAACTAACCGTAATGGCCTAAACCTCAATTACATGTTAATTTTACATTTATTATAATACCGGGCGTAGTTAAAATGTGTTATTAATAATGATACTTTAGACCATTAACGTTAGATTTTGTGTAAAAAGAAAGTGTAATTGGCGTGAAAATGGCAATTTTTATGATTTAGGTTACAAAGTGTTTTTTTTACAATAAGTTAATCATACTTTTAACCCAATTTTTCTAATAAAACTTTATTTATGATCATAATTGCTGACGGTGGCTCAACTAAAACAAACTGGTGTCTGGTTACCGAAGAAGGTAAAAAAGTGTATTTCAACACTGAGGGATATAACCCCTATTTTTCAAGTACCGAGTACATCATCCAATCGTTAAACGAGAGTTTGCCTACCGACCTTGATAAAAACGAGATAACCGAAGTTAATTACTACGGTGCAGGTTGCTCAACAGATGATATGCGTAACCTTGTAAAGGTTGCTATGGAAGCGGTTTTCACCAAATCAAAGGTGAACATTGGTCATGATTTACTTGCGGCGGCACGTGCCCTGTTAGGCAATACCGAAGGTTTTGCGGCTATTTTGGGTACGGGTACCAATACCTGTATTTACGATGGTAAAGATGTGGTACAAAACATTGATTCGGGCGCTTATATCCTGGGCGATGAAGGCAGCGGATGCTACATCGGCAAAAAACTATTAACCGATTATTTACGCGGTTACATGCCCGAGCCTGTGCGCAACCTGTTCTGGGAAACTTTTAAACTTACGCCCGATGATATTAACGAGCAGGTTTATACCCAGCCACGCGCCAATCGTTTTTGTGCAAGCTTCAGCAAGTTTGTTTACGATAACAATGTGCATATTGAATACTCACGCAATTTAGTACGTACCTCGTTCGAAGATTTTTTCCGTAACCTGGTTACCCACTATCCCGATTATCAAAAATACACCTTCAACTGCATAGGCTCTGTAGGCTACAACTTCCGTAACGTATTGGAAGAGGTTGTTACCGAAAACGGGATGGTTGTAGGCAACATCATCCGCTCGCCTATAGATAACCTGGTTAAATACCATTTGGAGTTATCGCCGAGCTCTTTGTAAGCAGAGTCAAGAATCAAGACTGAAGAAAAAGGGTTGAAAATGAAAATTTTCAGCCCTTTTATATTTAATGAGTGCTGCATTAACGCAAAAAAAGCGGAAACTAAGTTCCCGCTTTCTCATACTACGCTGCCAGGTGCAGCTATCTTAATTCTTGATTCTAATCTCTTGACTCTTCTTCCCTATCCGAGGCTCATTTCGCCCTGAAAAATCTTCCCGTACTTACGTTTATCAAACTTGTATAGTTTGGCGGCACGATACGATACTCCTTTTTGCTTCTCGTCCAGTTCTTTCAGGAAACCGTAGCTGAGCATTTTTTTGCGGAAGTTACGTTTATCCAGTTTTTTGTTGAGTACTGCTTCGTACAAAGATTGTAGCTGGGTAAGCGTAAATTTCTCGGGCAGTAGTTCAAACGCTATAGGCTGATAGTGCAGCCTGCGACGTATTTTGTTAAAGCCGGTATTAAAGATCTCGCTGTGGTCAAAGGCCAGCTTTGGTAAATCGTTTACCGGGTGCCAGATGGCTTTTTTGGCAAACTGGGTTACCGGGCGTAGCTCCTTTTGGCCATTAATGCGTATAAGCGCATAGTAGGCTACTGTAATTACACGTCCCTGGGGGTGCCTGTTCACCTCGCCAAAGGTATGAAATTGCTGCATGTGCAAATCGCGCAGGCCGGTAAGCTCATACAATATCCGCTCGGCGGCATCGTCAATGCTTTCGTCCTGCTCAACAATATAGCCGGGGAGTGCAAACCAATCTTTATATGGTTCTTCGTTACGCTCAATCAGTAAAATCTTAAGTTCGCCGGCTTCAAAACCAAAAATCACGCAATCAATAGAGAATACGGAATCAAACTTAGGCAGCATTAGTTCCAAAATAGTTATCGGGATTTAGTTTACAGTTTAAATATATGACGTTAATTTCTAATCTAAAAAAAAACAAATAAATTTAATGGTGTAATTTACACACTGTATCTTCGTAGCACAAATTTAGTAGTGTAAAAATGCAGAAAATTTMAAAAATTGCTGTTTTAACTTCGGGTGGCGATGCACCGGGCATGAACCCCTGTATCCGCGCCGTTGTTCGTACAGCACTATATAATGGCCTTGAGGTTGTAGGTGTACGCCAGGGTTATAAAGGACTTATCGAAAACGACATGTACGATATGAACAAGCGGTCGGTAAGTAACATACTGAATTTAGGGGGCACCATTTTAAAAACCGCCCGCTGCCTGCCATTTAAAGAAGATGAAGGCATGGCCACTGCTTACAAGCATTTAAAAGAACACGGCATTGATGCCCTGGTAGTAATTGGCGGCGATGGCACCTTTACCGGCGCCCTGCGTTTTTCAAAAAAATACCCTGATATTGCCGTAATGGGTGTTCCCGGTACTATTGATAACGACCTGTGCGGCTCAACGTATACGCTGGGTTTTGATACCGCTACCAATACCGTTATTGAAGCTATCGACAAAATTCGCGATACGGCCGATGCGCATGACCGCCTTTTCTTCATCGAAGTAATGGGTCGCGATTCGGGTGCTATTGCCCTGCGTGCAGGCATTTCATGTGGCGCCGAGGCCATTTTGCTGCCCGAAAAACAAACGGCTATAGAGGATTTGATCGAGAACCTCAAAACCGGTCACATGAATAAAAAGTCATCAAGCATTGTTATTGTGGCCGAAGGCGATAAGAACGGCGGCGTGTATGACGTGGCAAAAGCGGTACAAAAAGAAGTTAAAAACTACGACATTAAAGTAACTATATTAGGCCACTTGCAAAGAGGGGGCAGCCCATCCAGTTTCGACAGGATTTTGGGTAGCCGTTTGGGCTTTGCAGCAGTTAACGCTTTGATAGCCGGCGAAACGCAAAAAATGGTAGGTTTGCAGGCCAATCACATTTTGCTAACCAGTTTAGAAGAAGCGCTTAACCACCATGAGTTTAAGCTGGAAGCAGACCTTTTACAAATGGTTGATATATTATCAATATAATTAATGATTGCAGTAGTTTATAGCGGTTCGTATTTTGCACATTGGCGCCTGGCCGATAAAGGAAGAACTATTGCTTCCTTTAAAACTAATGGCATCAACCCCTACTTTAACGACGAAAAGCATATACTGCAGCTCCTCAATAAAAACATCAACCTTATTCACCACGCCGAAGAGATAAAACGCATTTACTTTTTTGGCGCCGGTGCATCGTCAGACGAACGTAAGGCAGTGGTGTACAACGCTCTATCGGCATTTTTTAAGTTCGGTAAGGTAACGGTTGATCATGATATCACCGCAGCGGCTATTGCCTGCTGTAAAAACTCGCCCGGTATTGTAAGCATTTGCGGCAGCGGCTCAAACGCGGCTTATTACGATGGTAAAAAAGTTGCCCCCAACAATTACGGCCTGGGCTATATACTGGCCGATGAGGGTAGCAGCAACTGGCTGGGCAGGCAGCTTATTAAAGGTTTCATGAACGAAACCCTGCCGGCAGGCATCCGCAAAAAGTTTATACATAAATACGATGCCGACCGCAAAACGCTTTTAGAGAAGGTTTACCGCCAAAAACAACCGGCTTTATTCCTGAGTTCGTTTGCCGATTTTTACCTGGAAAACCGTACCGATCATCATCTTCAAAGCGTCATAAAAAAAGGATTTAGCAGCCTAATTTCTACATATTTAGTACCTTTACATCAGCAACATCCCGAGTCCTCCATTCATTTTGTGGGTACGGTTGCTGCCAATTTTCAGGAACTTTTATATGAAAGCGCTGCCGAAGCCAATTTGCAGATAACCAACATTATAAAAGAACCCATAAATAATTTATTAACCTACTATTCAAATAAAAATTAAAAAATCATGAAAATAGGAATTAACGGTTTCGGCCGTATTGGCCGCCTGGCATTCAGGGCCGCAATTGAAAGATCCGACATTGAAGTTGTTGGTATTAATGACCTGGTTGAGCCAGATTACATGGCTTACATGTTAAAATACGATTCAACTCACGGACCATTCAAAGGCACTATTGCTGTTGAAGGCGGTCATTTGGTTGTAAACGGTAAAACCATCCGTGTTACTGCCGAAAAAGATCCTGCTAACCTTAAATGGGGCGAAATAGGCGCTGAAGTGATCATCGAATCAACAGGCTTGTTTTTAACACAGGAAACTGCTCAAAAACATATTGATGCAGGTGCTAAAAAAGTAGTAATGAGCGCACCCGCAAAAGATGATACCCCTACCTTTGTAATGGGTGTTAACCATAAACAACTGAAAGCCGATCAAAACATCGTTTCAAACGCTTCATGTACTACCAACTGTTTAGCACCTATTGCTAAAGTATTGGATGATAACTTTGGTATCGAAGAAGGCTTAATGACCACTGTACACGCTGTTACAGCTACTCAGAAAACAGTTGATGGCCCAAGTGCTAAAGACTGGAGAGGTGGCCGTGGTGCTTACCAAAACATCATCCCTTCATCAACCGGTGCTGCTAAAGCAGTTGGTTTGGTGTTACCTCAATTAAAAGGTAAATTAACCGGTATGTCATTACGCGTACCAGTTGCCGACGTATCTGTTGTTGATTTAACCGTACGTTTGAAAAAAGGTGCTTCATACGAAGCCATCAAAGCAGCTATGAAAGCAGCATCTGAAGGCGAATTAAAAGGCATTTTAGGCTACACCGAAGACGAAGTAGTATCTGAAGACTTTAAAGGCGATGCACGTACATCAATTTTTGATGCAAAAGCAGGTATCGGCCTTAATGATAACTTTGTTAAAGTGGTATCATGGTACGATAACGAGTGGGGTTACTCAAACAAACTGATCGACCTTGTTCAGGAATTAGGTAAATTCTAATTTCCCTTTTCCCAACATTAATTTATACTTACAAAGCCCTGGCAATAGCCGGGGCTTTGTTGGTTTAAAAACATATTATTGCGGGCGCAGCCGGTAACCGCGGATCAAGCGGAATTCTTGTGGGGGAATAAAAAAAGTATTTGTTTTGCGACAGGAATAACAAATACGAATACCCTTGTCAGCAGCATACGAAACCCTTGTCCGTTTAATCTTACCTGAAGGTCTTTTAGAATATTTTGAACTTATGGATGTTCGCTCATCTGAGAGCGGGCAATTGAACATTTACCTGGAAGAAAAGAACCTTGCTCCATTAGGATATGAGAATATGAGA
>NZ_JBFUIJ010000058.1:0-31796 GCF_056401935.1 Mucilaginibacter sp. P4_D1 | reverse complement strand
ACCCTCGTTGGGCAAGCGAAAACCTTAAAAGGCTACCAACTATTTCTTTCCAATCTGTCATGCTTAAATTTTCAGAATCTGCATCTGTTATCGCCTTACCCATACTCATAACTTTGCAAAGTAAATTCACATGGAATGCTATTAAGTAGTTTGCTGTCAATGTGAAATAAACCTTATAAATACAACAAGCATACAAGATAACGACAAGCAAAATGGAAACAGAAATTTCAGAACATTCGCCTTTAACGTCGTGGAGTAAAAACATGAAAGTACGAATAGCATATATCGAAGAACCACCTTTTTACTGGACTGACGAAAACCATCTGGTAAAGGGTGCCGACATCGAATTGGTCGAGGTGGTGTTGCGGGCAATTGGCATAACGTCCATCGAATATCAGCTCACTACGTTTGAAGAGCTTTTACCAGGCGTTCAGGCCGGACGTTGGGATATGAACGTGCCCATTTTTGTTACGCCCGAACGAGCAAGGAATGTAGCTTTCAGCGTGCCGGTATGGTCGCTTGGCGATGGATTCCTCGTGTATCATGGCAACCCGAAGGCCCTGACAAATTATGAATCAGTGATGATGCGCAGCGATGCGCTGCTTGGCCTTATTGCCGGTCAAGTGCAGTTCGACGCTGCAAAGTCGGCGGGCGTGAGCGATAGCCAAATCGTGCTTTTTAACAGCCAACCAGATGCTACCGCCGCATTGCTGGCCGGAAAGATTGACGCTTTTGCAGCCACGGCAGTTGGAAACCATGCCACTGCAAATGCCAATCCGGAACTGGAAGCAGTCCCTTTCACAAATAGCAAAGGTGGAAAAGCCCCTGTTGGTGCCTTCTCATTTAGCAAAAACAACCTAAGTCTTCTGCAGGCTGTGAATGCACAACTTCACGAATACCTTGGTTCGGCCGATCACCGTAAACGAATGGCAAAATACGGAATCACACAAACCGAGATTGACAGCGTGGTTGCAGGCAAGGATGCCAAATAATATAACCGTTAAAAAAAAGCCGATGTAAAATCGCATTAAGCATCAGCCTTAATTTATACTGGTTTATGCCCTTTTACAGGCCGCCAAATTTCAAAAATGCGTCTAATGCATTTACAAACGGTTTCGTTTTTTAGTTGCTTTTTTGTAGAATCGCCAGCTATAAAAAGTTGTTAGCAACATCTTTTCCAAATCATTTCCCTCCTCTATTGTAAAAACCAATTACAATAAATAAATTTATGCTGTCGGCAATAGTGCCGGCATAATGAAAACCTGATAACTTATCACAATGGAAGAAAACCCGACCATCACTCAGGTAACTTTTGACGAAATGTACCATTATGCACGCAACCTTTTCATGATAGGCCAAAACGCATTTGAAATAAAAGCGGCCCTGCTTGCCCGCGGTTTGGATGCCGAAAATGCCGAATACATTGTTAATATGCTTGAACAACAAATTATTGACGAGAAGAAAGAAAAAGCAAAAAAAGATATGTTGTACGGCGCACTATGGTGCGGAGGCGGCCTGGTACTAACAATGGCCCATATCGGCTTTATATTTTGGGGCGCGATAATTTTTGGAGCGGTACAATTTTTTAAAGGGGTAGCCAATTTAAGTTAAGCCGCGCCGCGCCATTTACCGACATATTCCATGCGTTTACCGACAACTTTTACCATCCTGCAAACTTTCGGTTTCAGCAGCTATTGCTTTGCCTATTTTTGTTCGACAATTAGATCAAAGAATATGAACATTTTATCAGGAACCATGACCGAAAACACCGACGAAAGCTTTAATACCGCAACCATCTTCGGTGAGATAAAAAGAACCATACTTTCAAAAGATTTTAAAGGTGGCAGTGTAAGGAACGTATTTGGCAGCACCGAACTGGATTTTACCCAGGCCGATATTACAGGGTTTGCCTACCTAGATATATCGCAGGCATTTGGCCAGGTAACCATCGTAATCCCCTCCGACTGGCAAATTGAAGCCGATATAACACACTTTGCATCTCAGTTGGAAGACAACCGGAGCTACTTAACCAGGAAACAAAAATCTGCTAAAGTTTTGATGCTTAAAGGACTCTCGTTTTTCGCCGCTGTTGAAATTGTGAACGATCTGGAAGATTAACGATTAAGATCAAATACACTGAATAGTACAGAGGGCTTTGACAGTTGACTTTCATGTACCTGGCTAATGCTTCCACTCAATCAGTTTCTCATCTGGCGTATATTCAAAAACCTTTCTTTTCAAGGTATCTACATAAATCCACCTATCGCTAATAAACCTTTGCTTTATACATAGCAATCGCTTTTAAACTTTTCAGCTACAAAAGGTTAACCTTTGCAAGCTTAGTACACTTTTAAGCTGCCTGGTAGAGGCAACCTGTTTGTAGAAAACGAATTCAACACTTCTTTTGCTCCTTAGGAGCTACCTTTCTTAAGGATCAACTTTTAAAAGCGATTGCTGGCTAATTGACCATTTATTCACTTAAAACCCCCCGCTAATTCCTACATTTGTTACTTATTATCAAAATGAAACTAACAACAAATAATAATTGGCAACCGCGCAGTATAAATTTATTGTAGCAGTTTAAATTATTGTTTATAGCGTATACACTTTAAAGCCTGCTTACTTAGCAGGCTTTTTTATTTAAATTATTTCCATGTCGTTTACCTTAAAATCTGTAGTCCCATGGGGGCGTACCTTAACGGAGTACCAAAAAATGTTCGGCCTAACTCCCGCCGATTTAAACCTTAACTTTTTAAGCGTTGGTGATGGGCCGGCAAGCTTTAACGCCGAACTAACCCATATGCAAGGAAGTGTAACTTCGATGGATCCTGTTTACCAGTTTTCCAGGGCCGAAATAGAACAAAGGATCATTGAAACCAAAACCGAAGTTATTGAACAAATGACCGCCAACTACGATAAATTTGTATGGAACGAGATCAAAACCATAGACAATCTTGTTAGTATCCGCATGAACGCGATGAAAAACTTCCTCGCCGATTTTGAAAAAGGCAAACAAGAAGGCCGTTACATAACCCATATGATGCCGGATAAAACACCATATCGCGACCAACAATTTGATATCGGAGTAAGCTCGCATTTCCTGCTTTTGTACGCAAATCTTGGTGTCGATTTTCACATTGCTACCATACAGGAAATGTTACGTGTTTGCAAACAGGTACGAATTTTTCCGGTTTTAAACCTTGATGCGCAAAAAAACAACGTTATGGATGCTGTATTAGCCCATTTTACAAAGAGTAATGTTTTAAATTTGATAAAGGTAGACTACGAGTTTCAAAAAGGCGGGAACCAGATGCTTCAAATTCATACTTAAGTTACCTGTTTAACTATAACCTTCACATTTTATGTAACAAAGTGTTTGCAATGAAGCCCGGTGAGGCATAAATTATCAATGCCTCACTCCTTTTCTCTAAATTAGGTTCATGAAACACATTAACCTGAATTTCGGCCTTAATATTTGGTACAAAGCACGACCAATTGTTATAGGCGCTTTACTGTATGGTGGTGTTGCCAACGCGCAATCTGCCAATCCTGTTATCAACAACATCATGACCGAAGAAACCGGCAACTCGCAACTGGAAAGCCTGGCCCATCAGCTTTTTGATGGCATTGGCCCGCGTTTAGTTGGTACACCGCAAATGAAACAGGCCAATGATTGGGCCGTGGCCAAATACAAAAGCTGGGATATACAGGCCCGCAACGAAAAATGGGGCGAATGGCGCGGTTGGGAACGTGGTGTTTCGCATATAGATATGATATCGCCAAGGGTAAAATCATTAGAAGGCACCCAACTGGCCTGGAGTCCCGGCATGGGCAAAAAAACGGTAACTGCCGAACTGATCATCTTGCCGGATGTGGCTGATTCAGTTGCTTTTCAGCAATGGCTGCCCAATGTAAAAGGTAAATTTGTACTGATATCTATGTGTCAGCCAACCGGCCGTCCAGATTATAACTGGACGGAATTTGCCACCAAAGATTCGTTTGACAGGATGAAAGCCGCACGTACCGCCCAAACCGACGCATGGAAAAAGCGCATCAGCAAAACGGGGCTTACCAATAAAACATTGCCTGTTGCACTTGAAAATGCCGGCGCGGCAGGTATTATCACTAATAACTGGTCGGCAGGTTTCGGGGTTGATAAAATTTTTGGCGCGTATACCAAAATAGTCCCTACTGTTGATATAGCGTTAGAAGATTACGGAATGCTTTACCGCTTAACCGAATCGGGCACCAGCCCTAAAATCAGCATCCACTGCGAATCAAAAGAACTGGGTGTAGTACCAACATTTAACACCATCGCCGAAATTAAGGGCACAGAAAAACCCGATGAGTATGTAATGCTAAGCGCGCATTTTGATTCATGGGATGGTGGTACAGGCGCTACCGATAACGGCACGGGTACCCTTACCATGATGGAGGCAATGCGCCTGCTCAAAAAATATTATCCTCATCCAAAACGCACCATTTTAGTAGGCCATTGGGGCAGCGAGGAAGAAGGATTGAACGGCTCGCGCGCATTTGTTGAAGACCATCCAGAAATAGTAAAAAACCTGCAGGCCTTGTTTAACCAGGATAACGGCACCGGCCGTGTTGTTAATATTGGTGGCCAGGGTTTTGTTGAATCAAAAGATTACTTAACCAGGTGGCTTGCTGCCGTGCCCGATACGATAAAAAACAGGATAAAAACCAACTTCCCCGGCCAACCCGGCGGTGGCGGCTCTGATTTTGCATCATTTGTAGCCGTTGGTGCTCCTGGTTTTTCACTAAGTTCGCTCAACTGGTCGTACGGGTCATATACCTGGCACACCAACAGGGATACTTATGACAAGGTAGTATTTGATGACCTGAAGAACAACGCTATGTTGGCCGCGATAATGGCTTATATGGCCAGTGAAGATCCGGTAAAAACAACCAATACCAAAACCGAAGGCGTTAAATGGCCTGCACAAACCAAGGCAACGCGAAGGGGTGGATTGGATAAGTAGTTTATTAAAAGCTTCCGGTGTTGGCCGGAAGCTTTTTTGCTTTATTGCGTTGTGTAACAATGTGTTTTTCATTAAAACTTTTTGCGTTTTTATAGCTTGTTGATTAAATAAACCAACACATAAAATTATGAAACATGCATTTATTTTTGGCACCACCATCTTTTTAAGCGAACAACGTACGCTTACCGTAAATGATGGCAACAACAGCACCGAGTTTTTGCGGATACTAACTTATTACAACGAGCAAAAAGGCAATATAAATCAGCCGCTCCGTATTGATGCCCACATTGCCACTACCGATGGTAAGGCATTGAATATTACCGATAACGCCGTTGCCGACAGAACAGACGTCCGCGTAGAATTAAGCGATTTCCGTATCAAAATATACCAAACGGGCCACCAAGAGCCGGTACTTGATGTTTACCAAATGGATAAGCACGAGTTTCACGGCCTGTCAAGCCACATCTTAAACGAAATTCATGCACAGGAACCCGACCGTGTAGTTAACATAAAAGGTAATTTCAACGTAGGCGAAGTACACTTCTTTATTGAAAACGAAAAAATGTTTGTTGATAAAAATGGCTATGCAAACGGCGTGGTAAACGCGCACCATGGCGTTATTTTATCACCTGTTGACCATGATTTTGATTGATGATATCTGCTACTAAAACAAGAAGCCCGCCTTAACGAAATTGAGACGGGCTTTTTGTTGGCAGGTAAATTAATGAACTGTAAACAATAATTCAGGCTGGTTAACCTACTGTTGTCCAGATTAATGAAAAATATTTTTTATACGGCAAACGATATAATATGCTACTTTTAAACCGAATTTCTTTCAACTACACCCTAAACATCACCCTTTGCCGGTTAAAAATTACATATTATCGCTTTTTGTTTTCTTGCTATGCGCGGGCGATATCAACGCGCAGGTAAGTAACTCAAAACTGCTTTTTTATCACCTGAGTGAAAAAGACGGACTATCTGACAACCAGGTGAACTGCTTTTTTCAGGATAGCCAGGGCATCATGTGGATGGGGACGCAGTATGGGCTCAACAGCTTCGACGGCTCGGTTTTTCATAACCTGCAAACAAACAATACCCCTACCGACTACAAACTATTCAGCAACCAGATTAACGCCATTACCGAAGATAAAAACCATATCCTGTGGCTGGCAACATCCGAGGGGTTATCATCACTTGATCCGGTAACCAATAAAATCCATTCGTACAGGTCGGAATTTGATAACAGTATGAACAGCCTGGCGCTTGACGGTAACAAATTATGGATTGCCACTATGGGCGGTCTGTTATGCTTTGATATGGTTGAAAAAACATTCAGGCATTTTACCAATAACAGGGACGGCAGGCGCGAGTTTGTAAATTTTGATAACACCATCAACTCCTTAACCCTTGGGCGCAAAAAGCGACTGTGGCTGGCAACGGTAAACGGCGTTTGGATGTTTGATGTAGCCAAACACCAGTTTACACAATTTGACGGACCAGAGAACGATGCCGACTATGACGGAATGATAAATACCGTTTTTGAAGATCATGCGGGTAAAATATGGGCCGGTTGCTGGAGCAAGGGCCTTAAACAAATAATCCCTGAAAACTGGTCGGTAAAATCGTACGGCTCGATGCCCGGAACACCTCATCATATAGCAAGCATTGCCGAGCAAAAAACGATTAACAACCACTATACTATGTGGTTAACTGATAACTTAACCTCCTTTACCGAGCCTTTTGATAAATTTGAGCACCACGATTTGAAACCTATTAGCGAAGCAGCCGCGCTTGACCCGCATTGTTTTTATGTTTCGCGCGATAACCTGCTTTGGATATCTACAGCAAGGGGCGTTTACATACTTGACCCTACCCGCCAATTGTTCAGGCATCATTTCATCACATCGCAACCCAATATAACCAGCCAGGCCCCAACATTATTTTACCAGGACAACCAGCTATGGCTGGGCGGTGATCATAACCTCGAGCTTACCTTGTTTGATAGCGCGTTTAACATCAAAAAAAACTACACCGCCGCCATTAAGCAAGCCGACACGGCCTATGCCAAAAACGAGCTGGCGGTTATGGGCATTACACCATATGGCAAGGATGAACTATGGTTTTCAACTTCGTACGGTATTTTTAAAATGAATAAGCTTACGGGTAAGTTTACCACAGTGTGCTACAAGGTAAACCAAACCGGCAAATACCCCTACAATTTCATTAACGGAATTTTTGTAAACAAGGGTAAAATATGGTGTTTCCCATGGCGCAGGGGAGTATGGGAATATGATGCCAAAACCAATAAATTTAACGCGCTGGTGGTTAAACTGCCCGACGGTGGCGGTTTACCCAAAGGCGTTAATATAGCAGGTGCTGTTGCCGATAGCCAGGGCAATATCTGGTTTACCGATATGGATTACGGAATAGTCAAATACTCGGTATCAACAAAAAAGTTCGACAGGTTTATTGATAAAAATATTACCCCCTATAGCAGGGCGCTTAATATTTATTACCAGGACGGTAAACTTTGGGTAGTAGATAATTCCACCGTTGTAGCTATCAATACCCAAAATAATACGTCGCGGGGCTGGCCGCTGCCGGCCGGCATGAACAAATATGTTTACGACTACGCACCTGACCATGCTAATAACCTTTGGATTGCCACAAGAAACGGGCTTGTGGTTTTTAACCTTGCCAACTATAGCTTTAACCAGTACACCGAGGAAGACGGGTTGATTAACAACGACATGAATGGCACGCTGCGCACATTGCCAAACGGCAGCATGATTTACGCCGCCGAAAACTATATCACCAGCTACGCTCCTGCCGATCTGCTTCATAAGCCAACAACAAAAAACTTACTGCTAACCAGTGTGAGCGCCAACGACAGTACCATCCTGAATAAAGAAAAAGCAGGCTACGTCGTCCCTCCCAACAGCGAAAAAATATCGTTTAACTGGGCACTTGTTAATTACACTAATCCGCTTCAAAACCGTTATTATGGCAAACTGGATAAAGTTGAAAAAGATTGGAACTATGTGGGCAACACCGGGAAAATCGACTACAACAGCCTGCCTCCGGGCGCTTATACTTTCCGATTTAAAGCAGTTACATCAGATGGCTTAACCAGCGCCGAAAAAAGGGTTGAATTTATAGTTAAACCGCCTTTCTGGAAAACGTGGTGGTTCGAAACCATATTTTGGGTGGTAGCCGGGTTATCGTTACTCGTCATTATCAGGAGTGTGCGTTTACGGGAGCGAAAAAAAGCGGCCCTGCAGTTGCAGCTTTCCGATTTGGAAATGAAAGCCCTGCGCGCGCAAATGAACCCTCATTTTATTTTCAACGCGCTTAACTCCATACAGGAATGCATTGTAAGTAAGCATACCAAAGCGGCGTATACATACCTCTCCAGCTTTTCTAAACTGGTAAGGATGATCCTGGAAAATTCAGAAAAACAATTTATCACGCTTGAGGATGAGATAGAAACTTTACGGCTATACCTATCATTAGAAAAATTACGCTTTAACGACGATTTTGAGTTTGATATCAGGATAGGTAACAACATACATCCTTCATTTATCCGTATCCCAACCATGATCATACAACCATTTGCCGAAAACGCGCTTTGGCATGGGCTGATACATAAAAAAGGTGATAAAAAACTAACCATCAGCTTTGAACAAAAAATGGGTAGCTTGTTTTGCGAAATTGAAGACAATGGCATCGGGCGGCAACGGTCTGCCGGGTTTAAAACCATAAACGGTACCAAAAAACAATCCATGGGTATGAAAATTACCGAAGAACGGCTTTATTTGTTGCAAAACGATGCCGCCATTAAGATAGACGACCTGGAGAAGCCAACAGGCGAAGCATCCGGAACCAAAATAACCATTACCATACCTTTACAATTTTGATTTATGCTGAAAGCCATAGTTATTGACGACGAACCAAGAGGGCGCAACATTTTGCTTCAACTCATCAGCCAGAATTTTCAGCACATCAAAGTAGTGGCCACTGCTTCGGGCGCCGATGAAGGGATAAAGCGCATTGACATGTACAAACCCGATGTGGTTTTCCTGGATGTGGAGATGCCCGGCAAAAATGCTTTTGATATGCTTAAAGAACTGGGCAAAGTTGATTTCAAGATCATTTTTGTATCGGCACATAACCATTATGCATTAAATGCCATCAAACTATCGGCACTTGACTTTTTACTAAAGCCCATCGATCTTGACGATTTAACCAAAGCTATTGAGCGCCTCCAGGAACAGCCCAAACAGGCGGCGCTACAGGTACCCCACCTGCTCAATCAGTTACAGCAGCCAAAAACCAATTTTGGAAAAATAGCCATAGCATCGGTAAATACTATTGAATTTGTAAACATCAGCGATATCATTTATTGCGAGGCCGACAATGTTTACACCATGGTTCACCTTTGCGATACCACTATCACCTCAACCAAAAATCTTAAAGAGTTTGACGATATTTTGCAGGCGCATTATTTTTTCCGCATCCATCACTCTTATCTTATCAATTTAAACCACATCAAAAAGTACATTAAAGGTGATGGTGGTACAGTTATCATGAGCGATAATACCGAAATTGAAGTAAGCCGCAGACGAAAAACAGCATTTTTGGAACAGCTGGCATCGATTTGAAGGGAGCGTAAATAATAGCTACAGCTTTTCTATTTCTTCGATGGAAAGCTTAGTAAATTTTGCAATTTGAGAAATTGGCAAACCATCTTTTTTCATTTCGCGGGCAATGGCAAGTGAATTTGCATGTTTAGCCGTAGATACCGCATAATCCAGCACATTCTTATTATCCCACTTGTATTTTAAGCTGCTATCGTACATGGACTTTTCCTTTTTTGTAAAATTAGTGTGAAAGAAAGAGTAACTACAGCTTTTCTATCTCTTCAATCGAAAGCTTTGTGAATTTTACAATTTGAGATATTGGCAAACCATCTTTTTTCATTTCGCGGGCAATGGCAAGCGAATTTTCATGTTTACCTTCCGCTTTAGCCGTAGATACCGCATAATCCAACACATTTTTATTATCCCACTTGTATTTTAAGCTACTATTGTACATGGTTTTTCCTCCTTTGTAAAATTAGTGTATTCTGCAATATTAAATAGTTTTTCAAATATCGGTTTTCGCAGGTAAACAGGAATTTTGTCCATCCGGCTCATGTTTTTTAAAACATAAAGCCATTTGTCTAAGTCTGTTACCAAGTCGGTATCCTTTTTAACAAATTTACTCAATTCTATATAAGTATAACCCAACCTATCGTAAAATATTTCACCAGTATCCCTGTTGCACAGGCAAATATCATGCAGATAATTATTCCCGGAACCAATTTCCAATGTAAAATCTTCCAACAAAGCAACCAGGTAAACCTCGGTTAAATTATACCCCCAAACATTCCGTTTACCTTTAGGTGCCTGGTCACTAATCAGGCGGCTTGTGTAAAACAAAGCTCTCTCTTTAAAATAGCCCTGCCTGCCGCGTTGCACTTCAATCAAAAACTGCTCACCATCAGTACCCGTGCAAAGCAGATCAAATATCGCAGCACCCTCGTCTTTCAAATCGCCCGGATGCTCGTTTTTATTATATACAAGGTCAACAATAACCTTTCGACCTCTAAAAACCTCGTTCAAAAAGGCCATAAGCAAATCTTTATTAGGCTCGCTGCCAAAAATTTTCTTAAAAGCAAAATCAACTAATGGGTCTATGTACTTTCCGGTAACAGGTAAATGATGTTCGGGCATATCTAAATATAAAAGAATTCATTCATCTGCACATCTGTAATCTAAAATCTGCACATCTGTCCTCCTACCACTTATTGCCTAAAATAACCACTTACTAAAAACGCGCAAAAGAAATTCAGGTGTTTGTCACTTTCGTGTTACCAAAAAACATCGAAATGAAAAAGACATTACTCCTCCTGCTAATACTATTTGCCTGCGCCACTTCGCAGGCCCAGTTTGGCAATATCCTTAACCGGGCAAAAGATAAGCTTAAAAGCAAAGCCAACGCCAAAATTGATCAGCATCTTGATAACGCTACCGATAAAGCAGTTAATACCGCCGATACTATATTAACCGGCAATGGTCATCCTGCAACGGCAAATAGTAGCAAAACAAATAGCGCCGCCCAGGTAACCACCAACGCTACAGCTGCCTTAAATACCAATAGCAATACCGCCCCGGCGCAAACTACGCCAAACTTTAGCGCTTTTAATAATTACGATTTTGTACCAGGCGATAAAATAATTTTTGAAGATCATTTTACCGACGACCCAAACGGCGAATTTCCATCCCACTGGAATCTTGGTGCAGGACAGGCCGTTATTAACCAAACCGGTGATGTTAAATCTTTTTTACTCACCGATGGCAACTACGCGCATGTTAGTCCGCTAATTAAATCACCATCGTATTTAGGCGATACGTTTACCATAGAATATGATAGTTACACTACCGGGGGTTATGGCCCGCGTATTTATTTTTATGGTAGTAATGCTGATGCATTGGCTGCTAAAAACGATTTGGGAAACATCAACCTATCCGGATGGACATCAGCCGAATTTGGTTCGGAGGCCGGCAAAGTAGATTTATCCGGCAACTTTCCCCCTTCAATTTCGGGCGAAAGCTATTATAATAAATGGCATCACGTAGCGATAGCCTATAAAAAAAACCAGCTAAAAATTTATGTAGATCAATACCGCATCCTGGTAGTACCCAATATTGGAATAGCACCGCATGCCATTGACATTGAAGGCATTGGCAATGCCGAAACCCCTGTTATTATATCCAATTTCAGGATAGCCAGCGGCGGCGGCATGAATATGCTGGGCAAAAAATTCACTGATGCCAAAATTGTGACCCACGGCATAAACTTCGATATCGACCAGGCCACCATCAGGCCCGAAAGTATGGGTACACTCAACATGATCGTATCTGTATTGAAAGATAACCCAGAGATAAAATTCGAGGTGGATGGCCATACCGATAACAGCGGTGCGCCTGCACACAACCTAACATTATCGCAGCAAAGGGCCGCCGCTGTTAAAAAACAACTGGTAACCATGGGGATTGATGCCGCACGATTAACCACCAAAGGATATGGCGATACCAAGCCCATCAGCGATAATGTAACTATTGAAGGCAAGGCCAATAACCGCCGGGTTGAATTTGTAAAAATGTAATCATCTATTAAAAATGAGAAGCCGAACAAAAGCGACAATCGAGACAGTAGAAAGAGGAATACGCGATATCGCGTATCGGCGAGTCGACTCACCCCGACGACCCCGATAAAATATTGGGGCGTCTGCCTCTCTCTCCGACTACGTCGCATAGAGAGGCAATAAAACAAAAAAGAGCTTCACCCTCTTTGCGGCTTCAGCCGGAGAGAGGGTCGGCCAGCGTAGCGTAGTCGGGGTGAGTCTTAGCCCGCGTTCAAAGCCGATGCACACTTAAATCATCTACCTAAAAACAATTAAATAAATATATAACACCTTAAAAAAAACATCCTATGAAAAAGCAACTTTTATTCTTAACCTTTCTTGCGGCCCTGGCCACAGCATCCTGCTCAAAAAACAATAGCGCAACACCAACAGTAAAGGTGGCAGCCAAGTTTACCTTCAGGGGAAAAGCTTATACTTCAAAAAAGCTGTATGCGTCATCATCTACTACGCTTGATGTGCTTACCGATTCGGCAGTAGCCGATGATAACTCGACCAAGGTATTGGTCAACTTCGTTTTCAGAAAAGGAAATTCAGATGCCGGCAGTTATACTATTGTAGGCGGAAACGACAATACGCCGGCGGCCAACCAGGTTGCGCTGCTTGTGTCTGAAACCAGTCTTAAAAACACTCAGAATGTCGGCATATATACTTCATTGGCGGGCGGCACGCTTGTACTTTCGGGCTCGGGTAGCAGTTTCGCCTGCAAGTCGCCATCAGTTGATTTAAAAGGCCAGTATTATGATAATACCGATCCTCACAACACCCAAATAACAGAGGTAAGCACAACAATTTCGGCCGCTACTTTTACCCAAAATTAACCCCATTCATAGATAAACCGGAGGCCAGATACCGGCAAAAACGGGGCGTAATCGAAAAGCCTTACGAGTAGAAAATTTAACCCAAAACAAAAAACCATGAAAAAATTAATCACCGTAATGCTGGGCATTACTTGTATCGCGTCGTTTTCATTCTTTAAAAACGCGCAAAGGCTGGGCTTTACCAAGCTGGGCGCCAATTTGTATGTTACTAAAGAAGCTGTGCCTATGAGCGATGCGCACAAAAAAAGCCTTCAGGCTGTACTGGCAAAAGAGTACGGCATTAAAAACTTTAGCCAGGAAACTACAGTAAGCTACAAAAAAGTAACTGATGCCAAGTACCCCAAACTTACCGGTTACAACGTTGCCGATAAAACAGTGGGCGCTGGCATTTTTACCCAATCAATGGTAAACAAACCAGTTGGCGAAGACATTGAAGTAACGCAACGCGGTATCTATAATTCAACCGATAATGTATCGTCGGTAGCTACAATCAGTGGCATTCTTGAAAATTACAAAAATTAACAATAAGCACTAAAGGCTGGCGGCAAATGCCGCCAGCCATATTTTTTATAAGCATGAACACCAGGGCGGCATTATTTACAGTTTGGAGCAAATTCCACATAGGTTTTATCATTATAACCTCGGTATTTTTTGCTTACGATAAGTATTGCCGTTTTTATAAAGTAAAAAAAAGCACACCTGTAAACTACTTTTATAACCACATTTTTTTTAATACCCCATTCAGGTACTATGGCAAACTAACCGCCGCGGGATCGCCCTATGGGTATTTCGCGCCTAACATCAAAGCCAGCGGATTGATTATTGGCGAGTGCGGCGGCCAAAAAATACAGGCGCAATTTAAGGGCTTTGAGGCGCAAATGCGCTTTTCGGTACTATCCTCGCACGTTACCAATAATCTTTTAGAAGATCAAACCGCCCCCTATAAAAAATTAGAAGATAAATACATGGACTTGCTTTTTAAAAGCATAGCCGTTAAAATATATAACCAGAACACTTGCCGGCAGGATACCTTTTTTGTGAGTTATAACCTGATAGGCTTCCCTACCCTTGGCCAGTATGCCGCCGGAGATCACAACTATTACCTCATCAAAATAAAAGAACTAAAGCTTACCAAATGAAACACTTTGTTAAAAGCTTATTTAAAAATAACTCCAAAGCGCCTGCAAATAGCCTTTGGATGGTTTCGCTGCGTTGCGGAATAGCGTTAATATCCTTCCTTCATTTTATGGCGCTACAGGCCGACTTTGATAGCATATTTTCATCTCATGCGTTTATCCCGCCCGATATTGCAGCGGGCACCCGCGACTTTTTAATTCCATCCATTTACAGTTTATATAAAAACCTGCAAGGTATCGTGCCCTTAAGTTACGAGGGCTTATTGTGGATTGTAAGGTTATTATACCCTGTAGCCTTATTGATGCTTTTAGCAGGCCTTTTTACACGCCCTGCTGCCATCCTATCGCTTGCCTTACAACTGTTGATAACCAACTCCATGGAGTTTTACAGCTATGGTGTTGACCTTTTTACCTCGATAGCGCTGTTTTATTGCTGCGTTTTCCCGGTTGGCAGCCTGCTATCATTGGATAGTTTATGGTTTAACAAACAACCTGTATCAGCCGAAAGGACCGCGCGTTGCCTGAAATTATTTCAAACCCATGTTTGCCTCATTTATTTTTTCTCAGGTTTCGAGAAGCTACTGGGCTACAACTGGCGCAATGGCGAAGCCATATGGCGAATGGTGCATGGTTATAACGCTACAGAATGGGTCAGCCTTGATTTTTTATACAATACACCTGTACCCCTGCTGGCTGGCTGGTTTACTATCATATTGGAAATGATGTACCCGCTTATCAACATCCCTGTTTTACGCAAATGGTGGCTGGGCGGCGTCATTATTTTTCATGTATCCATTGCTTTCTTTATGGGCCTTTACTTTTTTTCATCGGTGATGATCATCTTAAACATCACTGCTTATTACATGCCTTTTGTTGCACCCGAAAAGAGAAAAATCATGGTTGCCCAGGAACGGCCGCAACTTATTGAAGCTTAAAAATCATTAACCCTAAATAAAATGAGAAAATTAGTTTACACCCTTATCCTGCTATCGGCCACACAGGTGCTGCATGCCCAATTTTTAAAAAAACTTAAAAGTAAAGTGAACGATATTGTAAATACCACATCACCCCCACCTGATAACTCAAATGCGGCCGGGGCGCCGTCCGACGGAAAATTTACCGACCCGGCCAGGTTTGGCGTCCTGATTAAAGTATACACTAAAGCCGAAATTAACACTGCCATGCAAGGCGAAGGCGGAGGCAATTTTGGGCTGCATTTTCTGTCGTTTAAAGTAATAAATGGCCAGTTTACCGGCCAGATTGCCGATGTTATGGCGGTATATGATTATCAAAACGGAAAGCTGCAAAATACGGGGCAAAAGCCACCGCAAAACATATCTTTTAACGATGCCTACAACGGCAGTGAAAAAGATTTTCAAAGTACGGATTTCAGCACCCTTGATGCCACTAACGCTATTTTGAAAAAAGGGCCGCATATACAAAGTGGCAGGCAGCCGGGTAAAATAGACCAGGAATTTACATTCAAAGGGAAGTCATTTGCCCGTTTTATGTCGGCAGCAATAGGCCATAACGCAGATTCGTCTGTAGTGGCTGCCGCCGGGATGAGTTACGGAAAAGGAGTAAGTTATGTGATGACCACTTCTACAGGTCAAACTACCCCTCTCCCTGGTTTAGTAATGGCAGCACCGTTAATAAGTCCGAATGGTAAAATGTGCGCCGCGATAAGTACAACCGCCACAGGCAGCACAGCCTACCGGATTGACGGCACTAAAATAGTTTTGGCAGATTATGGCGGTGGTGGCTGGATTCGTAACAGTGGCGCTGTATTTTTCCTATCGAGTAAAGGCAACAGAACCTTGATGAGAAACAACCAAATTGTTGCGGCAACTCCTTTCCCGATAGACCTTAAACAGTTATTTATCGGTGCCAACGATGATGCTTTTTGCTGGCCGGGCGATCATTGCCTTTGTTTTAGCGACAATACCAGGTTTGAAAATGCCGACTTCCCGGTTAAAGTGACTATTAACGGCAAAGACGTGGTTTATTTTACCGCTGTTAATGTTATCACCGGCATGTTATACTTGTGCCATCATGATCTTTAAGCCCGGTATCATGAAAAAGCACCTAATTATTATCATGTTGTTTTGCTGCGCGATAAAGGGCGTGGCACAAACCGGCACATTCAATTACGAGTTTAGCCCTTTAAGCGGCGGGCCGTCGATAAAAAAATCAATAGCAATGCCGTTGGTTAAATACAAAAACTACAATACCTATTGGTTTGTAAACCCAGCCAGCGGCGCCAGGCACCTGATGGTTAACGGATCATCAGATATCGGCATCATTATTTTGGATGACCGTGCCGATACCAATGTAGTTTACCGGGATAAATACCAGGGCGACCAGTTTAATATCCTGGGCAAAACAAAAACGCAGTTTTATATCCACCCGGATAACGACCACCGGCCCATGCGTGTGCACTATAACGTTTTTAACGCAGGCGAAATTTATTTAACGTTTGCAGGCAATGCGGTTTACGAAGAACCGGGAGCATCACTGGGCACGATTAATAGCGTTCATGGCTTTATATCGGGCACATTGCAACTGTTTCGCGAACCTAAATATGAGCAAACAGATAAAATGCCCGGCTGTAATTGCGACCCTACCATTTACGCCAAATTTTACGACGAAGAAGTTGGCCGCACACCATCAGGCTGTGAAAATGCTTTGCTTTGGAAAGTTTTTAATACCATCCAAAAAGCATTCAACAACCTGGTACCCGCCATCAGTTTCAGAGAAGGCGCTGCTGGCCAAAGGGCGCCCGGCGATTTGATATATCGCGAAACCGGCGCAACCATCGATATTACAGGCCCTATATCTACCATAGATCCCTGCAATCCAAATAACGAAAGGCGGGCATTGGTATCTGTAAATGCTGCCAGCCGGCCATTTACCCAGGATACCTATGGCCTTTCGTTTTTTAAGCTGCCAGATTTTAATAGCGGGCCGCTTAATACGCAGTGGTTCAGTAAACGAATGGCTACGTTGTCTGATTCGACATCGAAACTTTTAAAGGCCGGAAAAATAACCGCCCTGCAGCAGCAAAAAATAATGATAGAAGCTATGCAAAAGGCAAGTACCAGCATGCCCGATATTAAGCAAATAGAAATGGAAGGCAGTGTAAAAATCAAAGTGATTATTAATACCATTTATGGTGAAGCCAGCGGGGGCGTAACCGGCGAGGATTACCGGCCGGTTATACGCCATACCATTCCCGGTTCATCCTTTGATATTTACATACCCGCGCATAAAAATGACGACGGCTCTTGGATGCCCAATAAAGATTACATCTATTATGGCAAATTCAATTTAACCAATTCTGGCCTGGCCAGTGGCAATGGTATTAAAAGTATTACACCCGTTTATGCGCCTACCGTTAATAAGGTTTCCGTTTTTAACGTAATGATCATGGTTGAAGGTGGTAATGACCTTATAAAAAAGGTGCTGGCCAATGTCGACCTTAAAAACATACCGCAATTATTAGATAACCCCAAAATCAAGTGATATGAAAACAAAATTATTCATCTGCCTTTTGGCAGCGATTGCCTTTGCAGCCCCCCTATTGGCCCAGCAGCAATCACAGGTGTTTGATGTTACAGATACCACACCACTTACGCTCAACGGATTAACTATGGGCTACCATATTAACAGCGAGGAAGTAAAAAAAGTGAGCGACAAAGGCGATTTCAGCCGCTTTTCGGTTAAGTTTTTTGTCACCAATACCTCCCCCGAATCAAAGATCATTTTATACCGTACCGGTTTTAATTTTCTTAATGAAATTGCACCCTACATCGTGCAGTTTAATGTGTTAAATGCCACAGGCGCCCGGCTCACCAGTAAGGAGGCCTTACTATCGGCCAATCCCTGTACCATACTGGCGCGCGTGGATGATAAAGACCCTAAAGACCCCAATAAAACCGTAAAAAACAAACGCTTTGTTGATATCGGCTACTGGATAAAGGCCGGCGAAACCATCAGCACCACGGCCATTGTGATTGTGCCACTAAACGACAAGCCGAAGGTTACGGCCACCTACCTCATGAATGCGGTATCGCCGGTTGGCACTGTTTTAAACTCCGCTAATTATGGCACGCCACCGCCACCACCGGGATATGGGCAGGGCTATCGCGATGGTTATAACCGCGGAAGTTATTATGACATCCGCAATAGCTGGAAAGGCGTTTACCTTGATAACCGCGCAGGCTTTATCACCACCAACAACACCGAATCGAACCATATGTTGCAGTGGGAGATAATCCCGGTGAACGGAGCAAACTATTACCTGCTTAAAGGCAAAGGCCTTAACGCTTACATCAGCAGCGGCAAACCCGGCAGTGTGGAATTGAACAGCAACACCCAATACGCCGGCACCATGTGGTACATTGAACCGGTACCCGGATCGGACAGGGTGAAGTTTAAAAATGTGGGCAACAACACCTACCTGAACATGGAGAGCGGCGCCCTGCAAAGTACCAATATATGGGATGATGCCGAAAGCGCACGCTGGGTACTGGAAGGAAGGTAGGAGCCGAAAGCTTAAAGCGGAAAGCCCAAAGCTAATCACCATTTTCCAGGACTATTTTACTACAATTAGTTTATTATAAAACATAAAATCAAAGCTTTATGCCTTATGCATTCAGCTTTTAGCTTAAAAAAAATGAAGAAGATAATATTCATAATATTCGTGTTTGTTTGGGTTATGCAGGTGGCAAAAGCGCAGCATTATACCCCGCAACAGCTTGACGAGGCTATTGCCCGCAGGGCGGTGGCATTCACATTAAAACCGGATAAGGAAATTGTGGAAACTGATGAACAGATACAGATAAACGTTGAGCTGCAGATTTTTCCCGGCGACCCGGCCACGATGAACCCCGGCGATGCCAATTATGGCCAGGATTACCGCTACGATGCCGGCAACCCGGCAAGCGAGCCCTACAAAATAAAAAATTGGAAAATAATGGAGCAAAACGCAGGCAGCCTTAATGTAAACGACGGTTTTGCTACCTACATGGCCCCATCAACTATCCCGGCAGGACGATGCGCCACCATCAGCGTAGAACTCATCCCCAACAGGCCCGGTTTGGCCAAGATAGTACTGCTGCAAACCATTTATATTGAAGATAACCCCATCGTGTTTTATTTTGACGCCCCAACAGCAGGCATTATGCAGGAAAAATACATCATCAAACCAAATGATAGCCAGATGGACCAATTGGCGACTATGAAATTGCCAGCCAGAGCCAACGCCAGCGCAGCTCAACAGGCAAAACTGGCAGCGTTGCAAGCACAGCTTGCACAGGTAACACAACAGGCACGCGCTGCTACAGCTTCAAAGGGTTTAAATATGGATGTGGCCATGAGCAATGCCAAAGCCATTTACGCCCGGCAAAGCAATATCACTACTATGCAATTTACAGGGCATTTTACGGTGACCAAAAATGCACGCTACGCTGGTGTAAAAGAAATCATGATCACCCTAACCTTTAAAGGCAAGGCTCCGGGGCAGTATGGCTTAAAGCGGGCAAAGGAAAACACGGCTTACATGATATTTATGGATAACAAGCAAGCCTTTGGCTGCGCCAACGACCCAACGCAAAACCCCGGCGAAAAAGGGATTCACTGCGCCGGAGGCAACATCAACATCCTGAGCTTTACCAACGGGGCTTTTAAAGGCACCGTACACGCCAAACTGGAAGGTTACGGCACAACAGGCACCCTCGACGGCAAATTTGCTGTAAAGCTGGCCAATATGGAGTAGAGAAGGGTAAAGGTGAAGGGTGAAGGGTAAAAGGCGAAAGGTAAAAGGTAAAAGGTTTTTCAAAACTAATCACAAACAAAGAGCCGAGGGCGGGAAGCTTTAGGGGTAAAGTACAAATGCGGTAATTCGTGTTGTATTTTATGCTTCCTGCCTTTGGCTATTTGTTTTGCTTTCGGCTTAATCGAAACGTCGAATATGTAGTCATCCTGATTGGTAAATTTTGCGAAATTCTAAGGAGGGATGACGTCGCAAAAATGGCCTGTCATGGTGAGTGGTAAAGTTTCGCGAAATCCTGAAGGAGAAGGGACATCGTAAAAAATGGCTGTCATGGTGAGCTTGTCGAACCATTGCGGGCAAATGCCGCTCTGCGCGACCCTTCGAAAGGCTCAGGGTGACAGGCCTACACACCTCGAAAATAGAACATGTCATGGTGAGCTTGTCGAAACATTGCGGGCAAAGGCCGCTCTGCGCGGCCCTTCGACAGGCTCAGGGTGACAGGCCCCCCGCCCCGAAAATACAAGTCGTTATGGGTAACTTGTTTCAGGACTCCACAGGACGGTAACCAAGATGCTTTGCATTTTGGTTACCGAAACAATGAAGTAAAAAAGGTTAAAAGGTGAAAGGCAATACAACACTAATATCTATTGCAAACCAAGAGCCGAGGGCGGGAAGCTTTAGGGATAAAGTACAAATGCGGTAATCCGTATTGTATTTTATGCTTCCTGCCTTTGGCTTTTGGTTTTAAAAATTTGAAAGGTTCTTTTTTTGAATTTTTACTTTTGAATTTTGAATTTAATACCCCCAGGCCAAAGGTGCATCGGTAGGTTTAATGCCCCAGTTTTTGTTAGGTTTAGATCCCATTACAAATTCAAGTTTACCGCCGCCGGTGATATCATTTTGGGTAATATAAGTTTTGGTATAGCTTTTACCGTTTAGTTTTACCGATTGGATATATGCATTTTGCTTGCCCGCATTTTTTACATCAACTGTGAATACGGTACCGTCTCCCAGGTCAATCTGCGCGTTTTTTAATATAGGCGAACCGATAGCATAAACTCCGTTGGCCGGGTTAACCGGGTAAAAACCCATGGCGCTAAATATATACCATGATGACATTTGCCCGCAATCTTCATTACCCGAATAGCCCGATGATGAGTTGTTATACAATTCATTCAAAACTTTGGCAACGTACATCTGTGTTTTCCATGGCTGGCCGGCATAATCATACAGGTAAGCAACGTGGTGGCTTGGCTCATTGCCATGCGCATACTGGCCAATAAAACCAGACGCATTGCCATTTACCTCGCCTGGTTTATCTTTTGTAGAGAAAAACAGGTCGAGCTTTTGGTTGAACGCAGTATTCCCTCCTACTAAATCAATTAAGCCGGATACGTTTTGCGGCACGTACCAAAAATACTGCCAGGCATTACCCTCGGTATAGGGGCTGCCACCATTGCCACCATAGGCCAGCGCGTCAAATGGTTCCAGCCAGTTGCCATCCTTCTTTTTGGCCTGAAAAAAACCTGTTTTGGTATTGTAAAGGTTACGGTAATATTCCGATCGTTTCATGAAACGGTCATAATCTTCCGTTTTATCCAGCTTTTTGGCTAATTGTGCCACGCACCAGTCATCATAAGCCATCTCCAGCGTTACCGAAACCGACTGCGATTCAATATCTTCAGGAATATACTGGTATTTTTCCCAGGTAGTAAAAGGCGAGCCGGGATGATCTGTTATGGATGAGCCTTTAACCGCTTCGTAAGCCTTCTCCTGGTTAAAACCTTTAATATCTTTCAAAGCCGCGTCAACAATAACAGGAATGGCATGATTGCCTATCATGCAATAATTTTCATCGCCCCATAATTGCCATATAGGCAGGTAGCCATAAGTATCGTACTGGCGCATCATGCTGTTGATAAAGCCGGCAGTTTTTTCCGGTTGGATGAGCGTATACAAGGGGTGCGCCGCCCTGTAAGTATCCCATAACGAGAAGGTTGAATAATGTGTTTTATCCGGCGCGTTGGCAATGGTTAAATCTGTAGCCTGGTAATCGCCGTTTACATCGGCCATATTATTGGGCTGGGTAAAGGCATGGTACATGCCGGTATAAAAAATCTGTTTTTGCTCCAGGGTACCTTCTATTTTAATTTTGGTCAGTTCATGTTCCCATTGCAGGCTGCTTTGCGTGCTGGTATTATCAAAATCCCAGCCCGGCAGCTCGGCTTTTATATTCATTCGGGCATTCTCGGTACTTACGGGCGACAGGCCTACTTTTACCAATACTTGCTCTTTATCCTTAGTGCTAAAGTTTAAAGCAGCCTTCAGGTTTGTGCCGTTGATGATTGACAGATCGGGATAGCGGTGGCCGCCGCTGGCCAGTACACTACTGGTGAATGGTTTTGAAAATTCGGCATGGAAATAAATTTTCCGCAATTTGGCCCAGCCGCTTAAAACACGGTAGCCTTCAACGGTGTGGTCGTCTATTACACGTATCTGCGCGCTCACAATTTTACATGACCAGTAACCCCGCTTTTTGTCAAGCGAATGGTCCATATCAATAATTACGTGCGATTCATCACTTTTAGGAAAAGTATAGCGGTGCAAACCTACATGCGATGTTGAGGTAAGTTCGGCATTGATGTTATAGTCCTTCAGCATTACCTGGTAGTAGCCGGGCCGGGCTGTTTCTTCCTTATGCGAGAAGGCAGAACTATAGCCGCTACCGGGCTTATCTGCGCTGCCAGGCACCAGGTTAATTGCACCGGTGGTTGGCATCATCAGCACATCAAACAAATCGGCTACGCCGGTACCGCTCAGGTGGGTATGGCTAAATCCGATGATGGTTTTATCGTTATAATCATAACCGGATGCAGGATCATCCGGTGCTTCGCGGGTATCGGGGCTTAGCTGCACAAAACCAAACGGGACAGTTGAGCCGGGAAAATTACTGCCCGATAAACTGTTTTTGTCAACAGCGCCGGTACCTATAAAAGGGTTAACATACTGTACCAAATTGCCCGGGGAAGGTTTTTTTTGGGCAAACACAATGGGACACAAACAAACGAAGCCAATACTTAAAAGTTTTTTCATTAATCAATAGGGTTGATAGCGCGAATATACCTCACAAAAGCAAATTTAAATGTATCTACATATTTTTTATATTAAGTATATCGTTGTTTCCGTGACGGCCTGTATGGGTAAGCATTTTTATTGATGCTATCGGCTGGTCAATCTATCCCCGGCCCGGGAACAGAACGGTGGTTCAGTCTGCAGTTTTGAGCCGAACGATTCCTTATTTTTCAGGCTGCTTTTCTGATCTTTTGCATAAAAAATCTTCATTTTATTTTTGTGTAAATAAATGTACTTTTTGCATCAATAAATACACTATTTATTACAAATAAATACCAATTAATACCTTATTTGTACCTATTTATGCATCAATAAGAGGTGATTTTGAAATATAAAAGGAAGCTGGTAAATTTGTAGTGTTTACCAACAACGAAAACCAATTGCTACATCATAACAATACGGTTCACCTGGGTTTAACGTCCTCATCAGGCCCAGTCAAGCAAACCATTTTTATGGAACAGGGGCATCCAAAGAAACACATCGGCCAATAGTTCGGACGGGGGTATTTTATTAAATGATGCCGTCGCGGTTATGGCATCGTACAGGTTATCCCCCGCCTGGCACAACGAGAGCAGAGTATATTGCACTTCGGTAACGTCGGTCATCGTAACCCTGAAATTTTTGCGGCTTACTGCGGTGAATGTTTGTTGGAGTGATGGCAGTTCATAATCCTCATCCCGGTAAACCGAGGTAAAAAAAGCGATCATAGGAAAATCCAGTTCCAGCAATCGCAGGCAACCGGGAGTAGTTATTTTAACAACACCAAACAGTATGTCATGGATACTAATTTCCTGATCATGTTCGGCAACCCCTTCTGTTCCCGGCGCTCGTATGGCTTCCTGCCGGGCACGTTCCAGTTTGGCAAATGATATGGGCAGGCTCATAAAATCACTTATATCCGGCCCTTCGCCCGGAGTAACGTGGGGCTTTGTTTTGGCCAAAAAACCGGGAAATGCGGCACCCAGGTCGTATAAAGTAAACGAGGTGGATGGATGATATAACAGGTAAGCTTTAGCAAAGCTATCAAATACTTCCTCACCCATAAACTTCCGGCTGATGGCATAATCGGCATACATACATTCCAGCAGGCGCAATAAATATCCCGAGCTATAAACGTTCAGGCGGGTGTAAACCGATGCTGTACCCTCATCGGCAACCACCACATCTGCTTCGTCAAGGCCGTGCAGATGCCATGCTTGCCCCAGTTTTTGAGGCAGGTGGCCGGGCGTCATCACTACGGTTTTGAGCCAGTTTTGCAATAATGCCAGTTTTTGATCTTTAACCATTTGCAGCAAGTAATTGAAATTCAACCGGGTTTGATACAGGCTGATGCTCAGATTTATTAACGCCCTGAACGGGAATATTTCCTTTTAAAGCTTCGCGGGCCTTGTAAAGTTCAATCAGCAAGTCAGGATAATCGGGTATTTTGGCGTCCCATTCCAACAGGGTACTTACACCGCAGGTAAGCCTTTGTGCTTGCGCGTATAGCTCCCAAACCTGCGATGGTACTGGCTGATCATGCGTATCTATCAGCAAATCGCCGCAATCGGTAGGACCGGCAATGTGCATTTGTACAATATGCTCATGTGGCAGATTGTTGATGTAATTTGGCGCGTTAAAACCGTGGTTTGTTGCCGATACAAATACATTATTAACATCAAGCAATAGCCCGCAACCTGTTGTAGTAGCTAATGACGATAAAAAGCCCCATTCGGATATGGTTGATGCTTTAAATTGCAAATAAGTGGATGGATTTTCTAATATAAGCGGTCGTTTTAGATAATCCTGTATACGCATCACCCGTTCGCAAACGTGGGTCAGGCTTTCCTGGGTCATGGGCATTGGCAGCAAATCGTGCGTGTTGGTGTAGGCAACACCCGTCCAGCATAAATGGTCTGATATCCACTCGGGCTCAATAGCTTCAGCTAATGCCTTCAGTTTTTCAAGATATTTAAAGTTAATAGGATCGGTACTGCCAACAGACAATGATACCCCGTGCATTACCACAGGTACCTGTTTGCGCACATGCATCAGCACGTGGCGGGCAAAGCCAAAATCATCCATAAAGTTTTCGCTGATGATCTCGAACCAGTCTACCTGCGCGGGGTTATGCAGCAGGTAATTAAAATGCTTGTTTCGTAAACCCACGCCAAGGCCCAAATTTGGCAGGCCGAGGCGTGGTAAATTATTATTATTCATAAAAACAATTTTGTTTAGGTTGACGGCGGGAAGGCCAAACGCAAATCACTTGGCTTTGGTTTTTCAGGTACGGGTAATCCTCTCTTTTCCAAAACTGCCTGATAAGCTTTCCAGGCCACGTCATAAACCAGTTCACCTTTTTCATAATCAAGAATACCAAATGATTTTGGTTTAAAATCGGGCTTGCTGCCAAAATCATATAGTTGCATCCGGTACTCTTCTCCATCTTTTAGGGCAGGGTACATTTGTGATGCCGAAATAGGAACAGCGCAGCCACCCAAAGCTTTACAGGCATTATCTGCCGGCGGACTAAAAGGCAAAGGGTTTGCTGCAGGCCATCCGGGTTGTGTTTTATAAAAAGCAGTAGCCTTGCCACCGCACAGCCCGCCACCCGTGGTTTTCTGAACGAAGCCGCAACCACCTTCGGTTTTACAGTCATTTGATCCTTTGCAGGTATGGTAAATTGCCGTTGTTGCACAGGTTTCCGGGTTATCTTTCAACACATCATCCAGGCTCATTCCCTGGCAGGCATGGTAAAGGTGCTGAGTACGGTCTATTGGTTTATCATGCGGCGAGGTTACGCCGAGGCTGATATCCGGCGCCTTACCAAAAACAGCCCAACAGATTGACATCCTATCGCCCGAGCCTCCCATAGATGGGTATGGGAATTGTGTTTTAGGGTTTTTAAAATAATCGTTAAGTACTTTGGTTACACCTGCAATGGCACCGGTAGATGCGCGGCTAAACAGTTCAAAGTTTTTTTCATCTGCATCATTCAGCTTTAACCTGTTTAAAGCACCGGCAATATCACCTGATGCAGGCAGTTGCGGATTGTGTGAGGGATCATAAGCTGCGGTTTGTAATGATTCGGCCGACCATGAATTACCTTTGGCATGCCATTGGTCCCAGGTTTCAATCTGCCCTTCCATCAGCAAATTCATAACAAAAGCAAAAGTTTCATAATGGTCCATTTTTCCAAATGTGTCGCGGGCGTCGGCTTTGGCCGATGGCGCATCGGCACCGGTAGCAGTATATGAGGGATATTTATTCTTCAAAACCGGGCAACTTGGCCTAAACTGGTCTTGCACGGCGCTCAGGTTAACATGCTGATGGGCGCCCTTGCTTTTATTCATCCTATCCAGGATTTGTTTAATTACACCGCCGCCTTCACCCTGGTCGGTAATGCCGTTGATCATGTTCATGGCATCCAATAGGGCAGCTTCCGATTCGGTATTCTGGATACTAGTAGCAATGCCGGGGTATTCATCGTCGCCCGGATCTTGCGGATCTGGTTCTGTTTCAGGATCGAGCCTCTCCGGATTAAAAATTTCCTTTTGTACGGCTACATCACCCCCGCCCTTTCCTTTTTCAAAAACAATATCCCAAAGTGTTGCGCCATCGGTATAGGTTATGGACAGGTAATTCCACAATTGCAGGTACATGTTCCCTATCGATCCAAAGAAAGGTAAATCGGTACCAGGTTTCCAATTATCAAAAGGTGCTTTCTCACTGTATTTAGCAATTTTATCAGGGTCAATCAATTTTTCGGCATCAGTTTCGGTTTGTTCAATGGCCAAAAACAAGCGTACCTGTTCCTTATTCATTGCTCCTGTTTTAACTTTTACCTTGTCAAATGGTGCTACACAATCTTTAAAGTCGAGGATGTGCGGCAATATGGTTTTATCATCGCCATAGCATTTCCAGGCGTAGGTTTCCTCGTCTTGTAAGGGCTCGCAGGTAAACTTAGGGTCGTACCCAACCACTTTGGCCAGGTTTGATACAATTTGGAGGTGCAGCATTTCGGCCACAAAAACACTAAAGACAGCGTTAAATGCTTTTTCATTTGCGGTTGCAGGCTTAGCGGTTGCCGCCATGCCCGGCCAGGTTCGGCCAAGGTAAAAATTATTACCCTTGCTGTTCATCTCATGCATCCCCTGCAGGGAGTATAACGAGGTCATATACAATGGGATTGTAAACAGCTCGACGTTCACGGCAGCCTGTACAATAGCGTGCAAGGCCTGTTCGTCAACTTCTTTAAATGAAACCGGGCGATTTTTCAGCCGGTCGTCATGGGTAAATAGTAAGGTACTTTTCATGGTTAAGTTTTTTAGGTTTTATGTTTGTGGCTTAGTTGGTATTATACCGTTTGATATATCTTCAATTGCTTTTATCCCCGGCAAAAACAAAAACAAGCTACCATCGGTACGTATAAAGCGTTCAAGGCCGGGCATGCGTTTATAGGGCTGATCGGTTGGGCCATCGGGAAGGTAATCAAATTCGTTATTAGGCGCATAATCATTTTTAGAAGGTCCGAATAAAGGATCGACACCACTGCCGTTAGGGCTTTTATCAGCAGACCTGAAACCGCCATGATTAATCCAGGAATCCATAATAAATATAAACTGCTGGGTTAAATTGGCGCATATAAACAAGCCGACCAATCCCCTTTTTATTTCAACCCCACCGTCTTTTTTGGCTACTTCATCGTCTCTGTAATCGGGGCCATACGGGCCGGCCCTACGCATAATCCTACGCGTTTTCGCGTCTGCCGCCGGGCCACTATTGCCTTTCACTTTTTCATCATCCCGCGGATTTGCCCGCCTAATATGGGCTGCATAAGGGCATAGTTGCCCCAAATCGTCGCTTTTCGGTTTCGGTTCGCCCCGTTGATTGGCTGTGGGGGTGATATAATTAAAATTGGTATAATCAAAATCTTTCAAATTAGGGTTCGGCTTATCCGGCGACACTATCAGCGGCGTACCATCAAACCATCTGCCGCACATTTTTGCAGCTACCAGATCAGGAGGTGTACCATCTTCAGCAGAGTTTATATATTTATTAAAAGCGGCTACATCCTGGTATAATAACCTAAAGGCCGCAAAACTGCCATTTTCTAACAGAGGATGAGGATTATACCTTAATGGTTGAGGATCAACAGAAACCTTGGTAATGCCTATCACAAATTGGTTCATTGGCACTACCGGCCTGTCGTCAACAGTGCTTTTGCCAGCACGCAATCTTCCCTTCGTAGTATTCCAGGGCACATCTGTTAGCCGCGGCTGCGAAAAACTGTCTTTATACCCAAAATGGATATAATCATCGCCCTGGGATAACGGTTCTGAGTCTTTTAAAAAAACAGCACTCAAAGCCTTGCCATCTGCATCTTCGGGCACCATGCCCAGCAAGGCGTTGTAATAAGTATCAAGGCTTTGGGTATCATGCGCAAAAAGGGTTAGCTGTATATGCAAATCCGAACCATCCGGGGCAGGGTCAGTATCTTCGGGGATCCAGCCATCATCTTTCCACCATTGGTCGGGTGCGCTTTCGCCGATGTCGCCAAGTCTCTCGGCAGTTTTAATGGCACCTGCTTTAAACGCACTAAAAAAATCCAAACTCCAGGCGCTCACTTTATTGAAGTTCGTTTTAGTTATCATTTTTTCCAGGCCGCTGGCAGTAAAACCTACGTTTAGGCAATAATCGGGCTTTATGCCGTTGTGCCATGGCAAAGCTGTGGTTACGTGCATTGATGCACTACTCCCGGGCAATATATCTTTACAAAACCGGCGCGCCCCATCTACATTGTTTATAGTAAAAATAATATAGCGTACAAAAGGTAAATTATAGCCTCGCAGTATTAAACCCTGTATATCGCTAAGTTTAGGTATAGGCTGGGCAGCGGCATTAATATCGGTTAAATTCGGGTTCATGGTAATTCAGTTTAGTTATAACGCCCCACCTATTACAGTGGGGCAAATTATTTTAGCATTGCTCTGGTGGTACAGAATCTTCAAACTGAATGGCTACCGGTTTTGTTGGCCATAATTCACGTGCATGTGGATAATTTGCCAGTATATTGCCAACAGTTAAACCAGGGAACGTATAACCCAATATAAATTTTTCTTCTTTTGTTGATTTTGCAGCAGCAGGTATAGTTGGGTCCGAAAAATTATAGCGCATCAATAGGCAAATAAATGCCGCCTTATTTAACGCCACCCCACCATTCGCTTTAATCGATACCGCCGAAGTAGGGTCATCAAGGTCAAATATGCCATCTTCATCAATATAATCTAATAAAATATCGAGAAAAAAGGCCACCTTAGGATTATCAACAAATGAGCTGATATAGGGTACAAAATCGGCATCGTAAATTGCCTGCACCACCAATAAGCCTTGCTTCTCCGGCGCTTCAAAACTCTTGATGGGTAAATTTGCCGATCCGCCGGCATCTAAATGGTAAAACATAAAAAAGTGCACACCGGTTAAAGCGCGCATATCCTCATCTGCTTGGACAAATGATTGCTTAACCGATGTTAGGGCTTCGTTAATAAGATGCTTTTTTTTTGCTTTTACGGGCACAAACATAAAAAGCATGTGTTGTTGCTCGGCTTGGTTCAAATGAATAATGGGATCCATAATAATTTTTGCTTGGTTAGTTTTTTGCACCTACTCTTTTAAGGCTTTTCGGTATCTGCCTGTTGGTTTTATCAAAAACAAGGGCAAAGTATTCCCGCTTAGCCTTTTAAAGGCTATGAACAGGTTTTAAAAATTGTACTTTGATATTCTGGTTTATAATAATCTATTGCCGGTTACATTTCCAAACCTGTAACTTATGCTTACTTCATGGGTGGTGATATTTACACCGCCCAGGTTATTTGATGATGTGCCAAACTGGTAGCTATACCCTACCCTGAATACTTTACCAATTACTGATAACATAGCCGCCGCTTTTTTATCGGTACGGTAATTTAAGCCTAAGCCCAATTGCTCCTTAAGGTATAATGTGCCCGAAATATTTGCCAAAACTGTTGATCCGTTTACATAACTAACCAAGGTGGCCGGCTTAACCTTTACATCGTCGCTTACATCGGCCAGGTAGGCCCCTGTAAAATAATAATGTGTGCGCAGGTAATTGGCCTGCTGTTGGGATGCCGTGCCCAGGCTACGGATGGTAAACTCGGGAACCGATAAGCCTAAATAGTAATTAGTGCTATACAACATTACCCCGAAACCAATGTTGGGCTTTGTTTCGCGCACATCATTCATAAACTGCGGGTCGGTAGCATCCAGTTGCGAATAGTTGCCCACATAGTTACGCACCCCTAAATTTAACGCAACAGCCAGGTAATCGGTTTGGGTAAGCTGCACTCCTTTAGCAAAAAAAACGTTAGCCTCAATTTGTTTCTCTACCGCAGCCTGGTCATTCAGTACATACACACCAGCCGCGCCGTTGATAGATTCGATAGGAAAATTGGCATTCAGCATGAGGCTGCTTGGTGCCCCATCTATTCCTATAAATTGTTTACGCCCCAGCACACTTACAGATCCGGCCTTATCAAGTATGGAATACGCCGGGTTAACTGCGGTAAGGTTATCTGCATATTGACTGTAGTTATAGATTTGCTGCTGAGCAAAAGCCCTGCCACCTATTGCAAATACAAGCACAAGACATAGCTTTAGTATATTTTTTTTGATGGACATTTTTTTTTGTAATCCTGGTTAGCAATTCGTTTAAGAGGAAAGTATTATAGTTTGGCCATGGGCAGTTTGCCGCGCTATTTTCGGCAAAACCCTGCTTATGAAAAACTTAGTAATGATAGGCCGAATTATTAACTTACCTATGGTGTTTATCCGCCTGATTTGATGCTTTTAGCAGGCTATTTTCACCCTATTACAGCAGGTTATTTACAGTAAAACCCCGGTTGCCTATCTGCTATCAACAACCGGGGTTTATTACAATGCCCTATCGGGCCATACCTTTCCCGGTTAATATTTCAGGATGATATAACCTGTTTTTCGTTTGGTTTCATTACCATCCTTGTACTCTAACGAATAATAGTATGTACCCGGCTTCTGCATCATCCCATTCTTGTTTGAGTGACCATCAAACACGTTACCGTTACTTCCGTAGCCTTTTACATCGTATACCAATGCCCCGCCGGCATTCATGATGCTCAGGCGGTTATCGGCATAATTTTCAATACCATCAATGGTGAACACATCGTTAATACCATCGCTATTTGGTGACAAGGCCTGGTGAACGGTGATGTTTCTGCTGTCAATGTCATTTGATTTTTTTGCAATACCGGTTGGCGGGCTTAAAAGCAATGAATTTAAGGCTATACTACCCGGATCGTTTTTATTTACAACAATGGAATAAGTGCGGATACTGACACCGTCCTCGGCTGTTATTGATACATGGATTGTTGTGGAACCGGTTGCATTCAGTGTTATCGGGGCGGATATAACCCCGCTGGCTACCGGATTGCCCTCAACCCGTATCACTGCATTTGGATCTAAAGTTGTTACTACAACGCCAACAGTAGCTGTAGTAACCGATACCGAGGTTTGGTAATTTATATTACTGGTACCCGTTGTTACCGACAATGGACTTGACGGGCTTAATGCCAATGAACTTATTGAAGTATTACTTGATCCGTTTTTGTACACGGTAATGGAATATGTACGAATAGTGGCACCATCTTC
>NZ_JBFUIJ010000057.1:0-31827 GCF_056401935.1 Mucilaginibacter sp. P4_D1 | reverse complement strand
GCTATAAGGCCATACAGTGCGTTCATCCCAACTCGTACAATAGCTATAAACCCAGGTCCCATTGATAAAGTTAAGGTCGCTGGCCTCATTAAAATAAGGAGCGGGTATCTTAGAAATACTGCTGGCCAAACTGATCATATCTGCTCCTAATTTGACAATCCTGGCATTATCCGGCATATATTTTGTTTTGGGCGTTCCGGCTCCAAAAACCAGCCAGCCTGTACCCTGGCCGTCAATTAGAACTCCAGGATCGAATGGAGCGCCGACATCCACACCGGGGACAGAGCGGTCGACTATATTCTTTCCTAATGGGTCTTTCCAGGGGCCAACGGGGGAGGTGGAAGTAAGCACGGCTGAGCCACCACCGCCATTGGAGTAATACAAATAGAAGTGCGTTTTGCCGTCTGCTTCCATTCTGGATTCAATGGAAGGCGCCCAGGAATTCTGATTCCATGGTGCCAGCTTTGCTGTATTTATGAGGCCATGATAAGTCCAGTTGACCATATCATCGGAAGACATCATGACCAGCGTACGGATATGCTTGTATGAATTTTTCCCATCCTTTCCTACATGCTCATACTGTTCATGATCATTCGTGGCATACACATAAATTCTTCCGTTGTATTCTACAGCTGTTGGGTCGGCCGTAAATATAAAATCTAATAAAGGATTCGCATTATTGGTGAGAAGTTTCGGCGAAACTCTTGCGAATTTTGCTTCCAGGTTTTCATTAACCACTTTCGGTTTATCCGCGTTAGCCTGAGCTTCTACATCTTTTTTATATCCTAAAAAAGAAATAGCAAGGACCGTACTTAACAACACTTTTGTTCTAAACATGCTTTTTTTACTTTACCTAAAAAACGAATACTCGTTAAGGGTAATTTCAATTGATTAATTATTCTTTAGCTAAGTAACAAAAGGGTTAACCTTTCCCGGAGACTGGCGAACGCTTAACTAATCTCAGGGAAGGGAAATAACCTTATGCTATAATTGACACATACTATTACTTATATCCTAATTTAATGGCATCATACATACGCTGGTCCTTTATCACATTATTAGATCTGTCTAAAGTAAAACCTATCTCCCACCAGAATGGCATAAGGCCATTCGCTCTCATAGTTTTGGTTGCAAAAGTTGCCCAGTCATCCACAGACTTATTGTGCTTATCCATATCCTTAGGAAGATACTGGCTTTTGGTGACGGCGGGAGTCCTCCTCCATGAAGCATATTCACCCAGTACCACAGGGATACCTTGATCAACAAACTTTTTCATCTTTCCGTATTCAGCGATGAGCGCATCCTCTTCTCCAAAGGTGGCGTTACGGTCCGGCTCAATAGTAGAATGATTCCCGGCCCCCCAGTAATAAACCATTTTGCCCCAACTTACATCTCCATCGTTTAGTAAATTAAATGTAGAAGGTGTGTAGCTATGTACCTCAAGCATCAAACGATTAGGTACCGGATCGTGAGGCATAGTAGTCATCAGGTCAGAAGTTTTATAACTGTCGGTAGTGGGCCCCTGCACAACCAGTACCCGGTTACTGTTTCTGCCCCCGGTAGAGCGAACTGCCTTGATGAATGTTTCGTGATAACCATTAAGTATGGCCATCTGCGCGGCATTGTCAGCCGAAGGTTCATTCAATCCGGCAAAAATAAGGTGCTCATCAAAATCACGCATGGTTGTAGCAATTTGCTCCCAAATCGCCTTTTGCATCGCGTTAACGGAATCTTTCTTTAACGCATTGGCATTGGGACTATCGTGAGAATTCAGTATCACATATATATCATTGGCCACACACCATCCAACCACTTGTTTCACCCGCGCAAGCCATGCAGGATCAATTTTTGCCTTGCTTCGATCGCTTAAATGGGTCCAAACCCAGTTACAGGGAAGCCGTACAGCAGTGAAACCTGATTGTTTTATAAATTTCACATACGATTCGGTCAATTTACTACTCTGCCAATCACCTTCGTTTGGCGACTCCATGGTATTGCCAAAATTTACTCCCATTCCCGTGCGCATTTTTGCCGCCAGCTGCACAGCAGTACTGGTCATTCCGGTCATGTCTGGCGCTATGGGCGATGTATTATAGCCTGGGTATAAATTGGGGACCTGGGTAACTATTAGCCTTCTTGCCTGGCCGTTGGAACAATTAATAAATAAAACACCAGAGCGGCTTGCCCCTGTACCATTTTCTGATAATGTTGTTAAATGAATAACAGTGCTGCCGCTTTTGCCTGTTGTTGTATTTAATTGCAACCACGAATAAGCGGGATTGGTGATGCTCCAATCGGCATTAGCTGAAACGGTTATGTCATCGCCCCCCCCGTCACCCGTAAAAGTTACGGTGGGTGCGCTAACTGTTAGTTGCGGGTCCGGATTCTTAGTTTTTTTACAGGACAATAAAGATATAACTGTAATAACAGATATCAATATTGTAAAACAATACTTAATTTTCATTTTGTCTTAATTTTAGTTAGTTAAAAAGCCCCACGGCGATATGCTGCCATGGGGCTGTAGGCTATTTGATTTTCACACACCTAATATTGTCAATAGCGGCATAAACACCAGTTGCAGTTGACGAAGAATCGAAATTTTTAAGGGTCATATTATAACTATTAGCACCGGTAGGCCCTAATAAATCGCTTATTTTAGTAATTGATTCACCATCCCCTAATTCGTCAACCTTTGATCTGAACTCAGATAAAGGAATAGTTACGGTTTCCCAACCTTTTGTTATAAAAGCTTTGGTAACATTTGAACCAGGAATTTTCCATGGCTCATAACGCGCAACATAACTATCACCTGCAAATTCAGTTCTGATATAAAGCGTACCTCCATTCCATGGGTGGGCCACACTTATTTCAAATTGAAGAGCCCAGTTTGAAACGGGATCTTTAAGATTTGCCACAGGTACCCAGTGATTACCCGTATTAGAATTACCCAATGGGGCGTACGCACTGGCACCGCCCGCTAAAACAGGAGAATCAAAATATATATACATAGTATTATTTGTTCCCATCGAACCATTAAAATCGGCCAGAGGGCCGAAAGCCATTTTTTCATCTCCATACCAGGCATAACCAAAATTGTCACCCCACTCAAAATTTGCTAAAAGACCATCAGTAACGCCATTTTGAGTATTTACTTTATAAACAGTAGAAACCGTTCCATAACTGGTAACAATAGTCACCGGTCCACTGGAGTAGCTGTTCGAAGCCGGGGCCGGAAACTTAACATAAGCGCCATGTGGACTTTCTGTGAAATTTGTAATAGTAGCACCGCCAAAAGAAATTGACTGAATAGTCTTAAGGTAAGTACCATAAACATAAACCGAATCACCAGCGTTGGCATTAGTGTTGGAAATGCCGCTAATGATTGGCTTTGCATTTATGGTATCCCGGGCAGTACCGGATTTAGCAGTCACTATGATAAACTTGTCGGATGTCGTTGCCGGCATCAGAAAACCAAGAGAGGTACCATCGGCATTCGGGTTAAATTTTGGAATTTTGGTTCCGCCATATGAAAACTGCTGAACCAATACTAAATTGGAACCGTACAGATAAACGGAATCGCCGGGGRCGGCAAACACATCGGATACAGCGCTAATAGTTGGCGCCGGCGGCCCCAATTTAAAGGCGAACATCGCTGAACCTGCTGCTGTAACATATTTAACTGTATACAGTTTGGTAGTATCAATTTTTCCAAAATCTATATTAGGGATCTTCACCACAGCACTGCCGGGGGCAAATAAAGCGGTGTTAAAAGAGGCCGGAACCCCGTCAAAAGATATTTGAGTTGCATTTTGCAAATTCTGCCCGGTTATTACCACCCATTGCCCTTTTGCTACGGCGCTATTTAAAACCGTATCATTAGGTGAGGCTACATAGCTTTTAATAGCCGCGATAACCGGAGGGGCACTGCTGCCGCCATCATTGTTCTTTTTACAAGCCGGTGATAAAGCCACAATCATGAACAGAAGCGGCAAAAAACACAAGCGTAAGTATGATTTCTTTTTCATAACAAAATATTTTAAATGTTTTAATTAATAATAGGGTACCGGCGGCTGTGCCAATTTAGGGTCGGTGGTTACCTCAGATGAGGGAATTGGCAACGTAAATGAATTGACAGTTGCCGGAAGCGTAATTGGAGTGGCGGTAGTATCCCTTGTAGCTTTTTTCGTTGTAGGGTCATAAGTAAACGAAATCCGGCCGTGAGTGGCATCCTGGTTATTAAGAAACTGCACCGCATTTGACGGATCATAATAAGAATACCTGACCAGGTCTATCCAGTATTGTCCTTCAAAAGCAAGTTCAACCCTTCTCTCCGTACGCAGTGCAGCAGGGGTTATTGCAGTCACAATATCCACGCCGGCCCTCGCGCGCACTTTATTAAAATAAGTTAGGGCGTCACCATCGCTCGTAGTACTATTATTGCCCAGAATAGCTTCGGCATAAACCAAATACACATCGGCCAACCTGAGGATTGCGTTATGTTCGGGGGATGACCATCCATCCATTGTTGGCGAATTGTTGTCTTTATCGTTACCAATAATGTGTTTTTTAAGGCCTGTACCTGTTGCCTTATAACCACCGCCGGCAGCATTCAATTCGGGATAAAAATCTCCGTTGAGCATAATAGTGGCTTTGCGCCTTACCGTATCCTTTGCAGCATACATCCGGTATAAATCATAGGTTGGTTGTAAGGCTTGCCATCCACCTATCTTTTGAGGAAGTATATCCGCGCTTGGTGCAAAATAAAGTTGCATAGCATTGCCATTTCCATAACCTACGCCCGCGGCCCATTGAAGGGAAAATAAGGATTCAACGTTATCGTTGTTTTGCGCCTTGAAAAGGTCATAATAGCTGGGCAGCAAATTTAAATTGCTATTTATACACACGTTGCCCGCATACTTTTTGGCACTGTCCAGCAAGGCCTGATCGCGCGAACCGCTTTTGCCTACACCTGCCATCGTCAGATATACTTTGCCCAGCATCCCCTGCGCCGACCAGGTAGTTACCCGGCCTTTTTCGTCTGTTTTTGGAAGGTTTTGCGCTGCGAAGGTTAAGTCTTTGGCAACGAATTTATAAACATCCGAAACAATATTTCGAGGAAGCAGCGGATCTTTTATCAGTTTGCTGTTGTCTTCAATAATTGGCACAGCCCCCCAATATATCGCCAAGTGATAATAAGCTACGGCACGAATAAACTTCGCCTCAGCTATAGCCGCGTTTTTGTCCGCCGCCGAAATGGACGGATCAGCCTGTTGTTGTATGGCATTGATAACGCCATTACATTGCGCTATAACATTGTACAACCCAACCCAGCCATTGGTCACCAGGCCATTTTGCGCGGTAATAGTGCGTGTAAAAAGCTGTACAATATCGTTACTATACTGAAAGCTACCGGTGCCGCTCAATACGTCGCCAAACGGTATCATGGCACCATTGTTCCATTGAAACCACTGCGCCCCGCCGTAAAGGCTTGCCGTAGCCAGGCGTAAATCGGAGGTGGTTTTGTAAAAATTAAGAGAACTGATCTGCGAGTTGGACGGACGGTCCAGAAAACTCTTTTTACATCCGGCCACTGCTGCCGCACATAGCAGGGTGATGATAATTTTGTGAATTGATTTCATAAACATATATTTTTAATCGGTGATCGTTTTATTATCTCAAGGTTATGTTGGCACCAATAGTAAATACTCTTGGCTGCGGGTAATAACCGCTGTCCCAACCTGCCTGGAGCGGGTTCCACGAACCAATTTCAGGGTCCATGCCTTTATATTTTGTAATGATAAAGGCATTGGATACGTTGGCATATATCCTGACAGACTTCACAGCTATTTTTGATAAAAGACTCTCTGAGAACCGGTAACCTAAGGTGATATTTTTGCACCGCAGGAATGAACCATCTTCGATCATCAAACTATTAGGACGGTTATTGCTGTTGGTATTGTCATTTCTTACGCCTACAATTGTTGTATTTGGGTTGGTAACATATACATTGTTAACATCGGACGAAGAGCCGGCAGGATCTACCATAGCCAGTTTCGCATAATCTAATACCGATGTAAAATAGGTAGTATGGTTTTGCGGATCGTTTTGCTGTATAGCCATTTGATTGAAAACCTTGTTGCCATAGCTGCCACTGAAGAAAATATTCAGATCAAAATTTTTGTAGTTAAATGTATTATTGATACCGTACTGAAATTTCGGGATCGGGGAACCCAAAAAGGTTTGGTCCCTGGAGTCGATAATACCGTCACCATTCAAATCCTTGAACATACGGTCGCCGTACCAGATACCACCGCCCGCCGGAGAAACCGGATAAGGGTTACCATTCGCGTCGGCAGGCCGGGCATGGTTTAAAAGATCAGATGGCTTTGCAAATATCCCGTCAAATACGTAGCCGTAAAATTCGCCAACGGGCTGCCCCACCACGGTTTTTTCAATGATATCGTTTATTACATATGATTTCTGGCTTAGGTTAGCATCAGTTCCCCCCGCACCTAAGTAGGTCACTTTATTGTTATTTCGCGATATGGTGAAAGCGGTTTTCCAACTGAAATTTTTAGAAGTAATATTGGTAGAATTGATTTGGAAATCAAACCCTTTATTGGTTAGCGAGCCGACATTGGCATAAGGCGCCTGCATGGATCCAGGCCCCCAACCCGCTACAGTACCGGAGTATGCAGGAAGCGGCACCTGTAACAAAAGGTCTTTTGTCTCGCGGTCGTAAACGTCTAATGAAAAACCTAACCGCCCATTCCAAAACGATGCGTCGATCCCGGCATTGTAGTAATCGGTTTTTTCCCACTTCACAGACTGATTTGACAAATTGTTTTGAAACTGCGCTGTACCTGCCAGGCCATTTGTAACCGATGCAAGTTGGGTTACATAAGTATTGCCCGGTATGCCCTGGTTGTTGGTTAGCCCATAACCAAGCCTCAGCTTCAATTCATTAATACTCTTCACGCCTTTTAAAAACGCCTCGTTATTAATTTTCCAGGCAAATCCACCCGAATAGGTAGTACCCCAACGATTGTTGGTGGGAAAATTTGAAGAACCATCGTCCCGTATATTGCCGGTAAGCAGGTACCTGTCATCCCATGAAAAATTGATACGGCCGAACCAGGATTCCCGTGCAGAGCCGCCGGTGGGGTTTGACTGTGAATTATCGCCCGAGTTTGTGGCCGTGCTGGCATCCCCCGCATTAATGGCCTGCACATTGTTTGAAGGAAAATTCCTTCGCGCACCGCTAACATTTTCAAAAGTGTTCTCCTGCGATTCATGCCCGGCTAAAGCATCAATATGAAATTTTTTGAAATTATGGTTATACGTTAAAAAATTGCGTATTACTATATAAAAATTTTGGCCGGCGGCAGAGGAACCGAAGTTAGGGCTGGGCGTGCCTTTACCAAAACTATAAGTTGGCGAAAACCGATCTTCTGTATTAAAATCAAAATTACCGGATAGTTCATTTCGCAGCGACAGGTCTTTAGTAAGTTGTATTTCGGCATACACGTTGCCGAATATCTGGTTCCTTCTTTTTTGGTCTTTTACAATTTTTGCCAATGCCACCGGGTTGGCAACAGGTTGTACCCAACCATTGGGGTCGGTAACGCCACCAAAGGAACCATCACCGTTTAGTACCGGAACATCCGGAGTAATACTTAGCGCGGTGCTGATTACGCTACTGGAAGTTGAATTTACATTTTCGTTGATATGCGCCAATTGAAGGCTGGTCCCTATTTTTAGCCAATCAGTGGTTTTATTATCTAAATTAAGCCTTAGGGAATATCTTTTAAAATTAGATCCAAGGGCTATCCCGTCCTGGTTAAAATACGAGGTTGATAGTAAATACTGGGTCCTGGCATCCCCGCCGTTTATAGTAAGCGTGTGGTTCATCATCGGGGCCTTCCGGAATAACTCTTTTTGCCAGTCGGTGCCGGGGCCTAAATATTGAGGATTGGCAAATTCGGGCCTGGCATCAAAGCCCCACGCAACGGCCCGGGCATTAATAAAAGTAGCAAATTGTGGCAAATCTACTGTAGGGAGCCGCTTGATTATTTCCTGGTAACCGGTATAGAAATCATAACTTATTTGCGGTGGTCCGGCTTTGCCCCTTTTTGTAGTAACAACCACTACGCCATTGGTTGCCTGCGAACCGTAGATGGCTGTTGCCGAAGCATCTTTCAATACGTCTACTGATTCTATTTCGGAGGGATTGATGGCATTTAGCGGATTTGAACCGTTACCGGGGTCACCCACCGGCGGAATAACGATACCATCTATTACGTACAATGGCGCATTAGAGCCGGTTATTGACGACACGCCACGTATTTGAATAGATACGCCGCCACCAGGCTGACCCGATACCTGTTGCACCACAACCCCTGCAACTTTGCCCTGCAGGGCCTGGTCAAAAGTGGTTGGCTGCGTTTGGCGCAAACTGGCTCCTGATATTGAACTGATAGACCCGGTAAGGTCTTTTCTTGGCGCTTTAGCATAACCAATAACGACTACCTCGTTCAAATTGCTGGATGTTGAATTGAGCGTGACGTTAATTGCGCCGGCCTGCTTAATAGTTATTTCCCGTGGTGAATAACCTAAAAAGTTAAAAACAAGCACTTTGCCCGGCTCAGCGGCTATATTATAGCTACCATCAATGCTGGACACGGTGCCCAGGCCCGTTCCTTTAATCTTAATACTTACGCCTGGGATTGGCTGACCATCGTCGGAACTTGTAATTTTGCCCGTAATATTTACGGTTTGTGCATGGGCAGATATATAAAGAAATATGCCCGCGATAATTAATGAAATCTGGTATTTCACTCTCTTTTGTAAATTTTTATCCATCTTTTAAAAGGATTTTAAGGTTTGATAATTGGTACATTGTTTTTGGTTAGTGCTTAATTGGTTTTTCTCCTCATTCATAATTTATTTTGTTATCGCATCTTTTAGATAGCCCAAAAACAACCTTCGAAAACTACTTTACAGTTAGTTTCGTTACATGAAATGGCTGCCCGAACAATCAGTTAAAAAACTTCAGGTGCAGTCAAACGCATGTTTACTAATTCAAAAAAGTTAACTGTTGGTCCTATTGGTTATTGGTGGAACATTGTTCAAAAGCAACGTGTTTAAATACATTACCTTGAACTTATATTCCGGGGGATGAAACTATGATTGTTAAAAAGAAAGGAATACCGAATTTGATAATGAATACGGGTCAAAATGTTAACCACTATATAACATTCTAAAAATCAGTGTTTTACATTGTTAAAAACTACTCCACTTTCATGTTTTGTTTGTTTATTTGCAAAACATTGACTTAAATGACAACAAATTGGGACTAATTGGCAGGGGCAAACGCATCAAAATAGCTAATGGAATAAGCTTATGACGTCGGGAAAATATAAGCATCAAACGATAGCTTGTTTTTATTGGCACATCGTGGTTAAATGATCAATCTACCGAAGGGGCCTGTATTGGCCAACAACAGGCACAAATATTTGGATGCGCCTAAATTGCGCGATCATTTTAGTGTTAACCATGTTTAAATATAAAATATTGATTATCAAATATTTACGAATACTTTTTCTGAAATGTGTTAAGTTATGTTAACCCAATTTGATGCGTTTGACCTGGACTAATTGGCTGCCATAACGCGGAAAAGAAGGGACAAGCAATAAATCGGTTAAATTTAATTAACCGATCTTTTCATTCAGTTTCTGTTGGCGAATTGAACTGACATAGGTGGAAGGAGTGGTGTTATACTCATCCTTAAATGCTTTTGTAAAATATTTGGGCGAATTAAAGCCAACTTCGTAGCCAATCTGGCTGATTGTCATTTGGCTGGTCTCAAGCAAATACACCGCTTTTTTAAGTCTTATGGAACGGATAAAGTCAACAGGCGACTTACCCGTAAGCATTAAAACTTTCTTATAAAGCGATACCCGGCTCATATTCATCTTGCTGCTTAATTCCTTTACCGAAAGGCTTTCGTTTACTATATTCAATTCTATATATTCAACAATACACCTTAACAGTTTTTCATCTTCATTTTCTAAAGGAGTTTCCTGCAATTGCACATCCATCTGCTTTTTGTAGGTGCGTTTATAGGTATCCCGAAGGGTTAAGATATTTTTGATTTTTGAAAGCAGTATTTCAAAATTAAATGGTTTTGTCATGTAATCATTAGCGCCTATTTCCAGGCCCTTCAATTGCTCTTCCTCGCCTATTAATGCAGTTAACAAAATAATGGGAATGTGCGAGGTGCGTTTATCTTTCTTTATTTTTTTACACAACTCAATTCCTGTCATCTCAGGCATGCTAATATCACTTACAATAATATCCGGATGTTGCGATAGGGCTTTTTGCCAACCTTCCCTCCCGTTTGACGCTTCGATTAAAAAAAATAAATCTTTTAAATTATCTTTCAGGTAAAAGCGAAAGTCGTCGTTATCCTCAACTAAAAGAACTACCGGCTGTTTATTTGATCCCGGCTGTTTGACGATACTTTTATCTTCATTAGGAGTAATTTCGTTTGCGCTATCGTAATCAATGTCATCGTCTGATGGCAGGTCTTTATCCCGGCCGTTATAGATAACAAACGGCAGTTTAACGATAAAACAGCTGCCGTGATCAGGCTCACTCTCAACAGTTATTTCACCTCCGTGCATCTTCACAAACTCATGCGTAATTGCAAGGCCGATGCCGCTGCCCTGGTTGATCATCGAATCCGGAATGTCGTGCTGAAAAAAACGTTCGAAAATTTTACCTTGTTTTTCATGCGGAATACCAATACCGGTATCAATCACCTTAATTTCAAGCGGGGCGTCGCCGGTATCTCCATTTACATTAAGCAACAGGCTTACCTGACCGCCAGGCAGTGTAAATTTAAAGGCATTTGACAGCAGGTTAAACAATATCCTTTCTATCTTATCATGGTCAAAATCAGTAAACAATGAATCAACTGAGGTATCAAAAATAAAGTTAATCTCTTTCTGTTCGGCGATATCGGTAAATGAAAGGTATATCTCGTTGATGAACTTCACAATATCCCCCGGCTTGCTTTGCAACTTCAGCTCCTGAACTTCCATTTTCCTAAAATCAAGCAGCTGGTTTACCAGGTTCAACAATCGCCTGGCGTTTTTTTCTATCATGCCCAGTTGTTGTTTCTGTTCCTGATCAGCGCGGTTAAGCATCTTTTCGACCGGTGCCATAATCAGCGAAATCGGTGTCCTGAACTCGTGGCTTACGTTGGTCAAAAATTTGGTTTTCAGCTGATCAAGATCTTGCATTCGCTTAATCTCCTGCCGCTCCTGTTCAATTATCAATTTTGCTTCCTGTTTTTCTTTCTCTGCTATAAATTTTTCTTTCTCTGCTATGAATTGTCTCCTTATTTTTTGTATTCCGCGCCGGCGTATAAAAAAAAGCGTTCCGGTTATCAGCAATAGGTAAATAACATAAGCTAAAGTAGATTTCCAGAAGGGGGGTAATACTTTAATTTTTAATTTTATATAGCTGGGTTTCCATTTTCCCTCCCGGCCAATAGCCCTTACCTTAAAAGTATAATCGCCTCCGTCAAGGTTGGTGTAGGTAGCTTTCCGGGTAGCATTATTTGCTGTAAGCCACCCTTTATCAAAACCTTCCATCATATACTGATGCGTTATTTTATTGGGGTTAAAGAAATTTATAGCAGCAAATTCAATGGCGAACACATTTTCGCTATGGTTCAGCGTTATCTCCTGTGTGGCCGAAATGGCTTTAGATAATACAACATGGCCGTCAACTTCTTCATTGGCTGCTATACTTTTGTTGAATAGCTGAAAATCGGTAAAAATTAATTTAGGCTCATCGGTATTCGGATGTATACTCAATGGATCGAAAATATTAAAGCCGTGAGAGCCGCCAAATACCAATTCCCCTTTATTAGTTTTTAAGGCTGTAGATACGTTGAACTCTCTGCCCTGCAGGCCATCTGTTTCATCAAAGCTTTCAAATTGAAACTTATATGTGCCGTTACCGGGTGTCAATGTTATCCGGCCCAGTCCGTTTGATGTACTTAACCACATGGCCCCGCCCTTATCCTCTAATACCCTCGAAACCTGGTTGTCGGGCAGCCCGTCCTTTTTAGTCAGCGAGATAAAACGGTTTGTTTCGGGGTTCAGTATGCTTAGTCCATCCCTTGTCGCTATCCACATCAGGCCGCGGCTGTCCTGCGTAATATTATGGATGTCATCATGAATCAAACTGTTAGGGTCGTTTTTCTTTTTATTATAATGTATAACGCCACGCCCATTTTTTAATATTTTATCTACCCCAAAGTATCCTCCTACCCAGAGATTACCTTTGGTATCCTCAAAGAGTGCGGATATATAAGGCGACCTGATATCCGTTTGCTTAAAGGGAGACGAAAATATTTGTTTGTCCCTGTCAAATATTTGCAAACCTGCCGCAAAAGTGCCTATCCATAACCGGTTCGATGAATCTTCCAGGATATTCCATACCCGGTCGTCAGCAATGCTCGTGGGCACCTTGTCATCATGCTTATAATGAATAAATTTTCTCCCGTCAAAATGATCCAGCCCACCAAAATACGTACCTATCCATAGTTGCTGATCATGGTCGATATATAAGCTTACAATAATATCACTGCTGAGGCTGTTCGGGTTTCTCCGATCGTGTTTATACTGGGTAAACCTGCCTGTTTTGCGATCAAAATAAATTACACCGCCACCATTGGTCCCAATCCATAGGTTGCCCTTTTTATCTTCTGCAAATTTATTTATATCTTCAAAACTAAGACTCCGGGGATCTGAGGCAAAGTGTTTGTAGAGCGGGAACCTGATAATATTTTTATGATAATAGCTTACCCCCTCTCTAAGCGTACCGGCCCACATAATGCCAGTGTTGTCTTTGTAAAGCGATACAGTGTTCTGTCCCAATGATTTCGGATCATCTTCCCTATTTAATAAATAAGTAATTTTACCACTTTTTTTATCCAATAAGTTTACGCCGCCATGATCAGTGGAGATCCACATAAGGCCGTCGTCGGCCTGAATAATACTAATGATGATGTTGGATGTAAGCGGTGTCTCTGACGATTCTTTGGTGATGTACCGAAACCGGCCCGTACGGCGGCTGTAATAATAAACGCCGGAATCCATATTGGGGTTAAACATCCAGAGATCGCCTTCCTTATCGATAGTTACCGAATAGTTTCTGCCCTTATTATTAGCTGCTTTTTTAAAAATATCGGTATGGTACGTAATAGCATTTCGTTTTACATCAAATAGCTCTACCACGCCATCGTTATAAGCAAGCCATAAATTCCCGCTTGCATCCTGCTCCATATCTGTAACAGAATTTGAATATAATGATGGGTTGGAATTACGGTGATGATAATAACGCGTGGAAGTTTTTTTCAGCTCATTATACCTGTAAAGGCCGGAATCGGGACGCAAAAACCAGAAGTCGCCTTTGCCGTTGTGAAGTATCTTGGAAACTAACGGATACTCGGAAAGTTTGAAAGAATAGGCCACTGACGATACATCATTGTTAAACTGCTCCGTTTCTGGGTCATAAAAGGAATATCCGTTTGGGGTTGCTACCCATATTTTTTTGTCAGGCCCTTCAAAAATATTAGTTATGTAATCCTCCTTTATGGTGTTTTTATTATTTACGTCATGCTTAAATACTTTAAAAGTATAACCGTCGTAACGGTTAAGTCCCGAAGCTGTACCGAACCACATGAAGCCTTTGGGATCTTTAAATATGCAATTAACCTGGTTGTGAGACAGTCCGTTGCCCGTATTGAGCCTCGAAAACTGGTATTGACTGTTTTGCGCAAAATTATTCGTGTAAGCAAAAAACAATGCTGAAACGACAATATAAAGTTTTACACGCATTAAAATTTAGTTGAGATCTTCGAAATCGGGAACCCGGCCCTTGGCAAGCCGGTAGACTACCGTAGCATAAAAGTAAGATAAATTCGTAATTAACGAGATAAAAGTGTCAATTCCTTTATTTGATCAGCGGAAAATAAATAACCTACCTCTGGAGCAAACGAGTTGCCGATATTATGGTACGGACCATGCCCGAACTTACAGTAAAATAAAGCTTGTTACAGGTTGTCATTTAAAAAAAAGTGGTGAAACACTCTTATTTACAGTTTATTAAGTAATTAACACAGATTCTCTACACCATTTTATAAATTCTACTTCAGATAAGACAACTGTTTATACAAAACACCCACAGAACCCACGATTTTTTCTTAAAAATTAACATTTACATCCCTATTTTCTAACTTTTACATCCCATCGTTAGGTTATCTCTTCTGTAGTTTTACTACTCAATTAATAAACCTGGTACCAATTCAACTATTGCTCACTAAAACATGCCCGTTGTTCCAACGGCTGTATTATGTTGACTTTAATTGCATTGCTTTCATTAATTGTACTTCTCCTTTCTGAAAAACAAGATTTAACCAATTAAACAAATAAAGCGGTTCAGGCCCGTTTTATCCTATCGAAAAATGAAACTAATGTTAAACGCCGCCTTATGCGGAATGGCAACTGCCTTACCATTGATCTTTTTAATACCCCGTTGGCTAAAGGCAGTTATCAACATAACTGCCCACACCAATACCTATATAAACCTTAAAGGCAATGATAAATATATCCTCGTTTTACCTGGCTGTCTGACACTTTCACACGCAATTAACCAATTTATTAATAGCGRCAGATTTAAATATCGCCAACCTAACCATTTTTTTATGAAGAAAACTTTAAGTTATTTTTTATGCATTCTTGCAATCCCGGCATTGACAAGATGCACGAAGCCACAAATCGCTTCTCCGGATGTTAAACCGCTTGCTAAAACGAGTGCTAAGGCGTTCGCCGTCACCAGCTATCCGAATTACAACATTTCGCCGCTTGCACCTGACCAAACCGGGATGACCAGTACAGCAACTCAAATTGCTGCAAATATGACGTTAGGTATTAATATTGGCAACACCCTGGAAGCCCAATATAACGAAAACGCGTGGGGAAACCCCAATATTACCCAGGCACTCATTGACAGCTATAAACAAAAGGGGTTTAACGCCATAAGGATTCCTTGCAATTGGAATTGGTCACATGTACCGGATTCAACAACTGAAAAAATAGACCCGGCCTGGCTTGCCCGTGTGCAGCAGGTTGTGCAATACTGCGTTAACGATGGGATGTATGCGATATTAAATATACATTATGACGGCGGATGGTTGGAGAATAATTGCACAACCACCGCCCAGGCTGCAGTTAATGCCAAACAAAAGGCACTTTGGGAACAAATTGCAACACAAATGCGTGGTTTTGATCAACATCTGATTTTTGCCAGCGCGAACGAACCTAACTCCGCAACGGATAGCACAGGGATGAGAGTTCTACTTTCTTATCATCAAACTTTTATCAACGCGGTGAGGTCAACCGGCGGGCACAACAGTTACAGGACGCTGGTAATCCAGGGACCCAAAGGGGGAGATATGGTTTATACGAACAATCTCATGAACACAATGCCAACAGATCCGGCATCCAACCGTTTGATGGTGGAAATCCATAACTACAGTCCCTGGAACTTCTGTTTGATGGACGCGGACGCATCATGGGGTAACGCTTTTTATTATTGGGGCGCGGGATATCACACCACCTTCGATGTTGCGCACAATCCTTACTGGGGCGAGGAATCAACCCTTAGCGGATATTTCCAAACGATGAAGACAAAATTCGTTGACCATGGCATCCCGGTAATAATGGGCGAATTTGCAGTTATGGACCGAAATCTTGCGGGAGACTCCTTAAACTTCAATCTTGCTTCCAGGGCGTATTGGTATAATTTTTGTATGCACCAGGCATCGGCAAACGGCATACATCCATTTCTTTGGGACACCGGGTCTCTCATTAACAGATCGACTTACGCCGTAAAGGATCAACGGGATTTAGCGGCCCTTGTACAAGGGGCACAAACTGGCGCATCCCCCGCATTTCAGGTTGGCAGTGTGTATCAAATTATCAATAGGTATAGTTTTAAGCCTTTAGAGATCCAAGGTTGGGGAACTGCCAATGGAGCGCTCGCAGATCAATGGGAGTATGTAGCCGGGGCAAATCAGCAATTTAAAGTGCAAGCTGCGGCAAATGGCAGCTACCTGTTAACCCCTATGCACGTTAGCGGGAAGTGTTTGGAGGTATGGGGTTGGTCTGGCGCTAACGGCGGTGCCGTGGATATGTGGGCTTATACAGGCACAGGTGGAAATAATCAAAACTGGTTAATTCAGCCAACCTACGATGGATTCTATAAAATCATCAACATAAATAGCGAGAAAGCCCTGGAAGTTACTTTAGGGACTGATGCCGCAATTCCATTCAGAAATGGTAGCGCGGTTGACCAATCTGATTACTATGGGGGCAAAAATCAGCAATGGGGATTTGTGAAAATATAAGTTAGATACAAAGAAATCAATTAAATTATTTCACAATATTGCCAAAAATCTCTAATGCCTCTGTTTTAAATGAGGTGTTAGAGATTTTTCTTAATGTTAGGTATTGATGGCTTGAATGATTTCTGCTGGTCAGATAGCCGAATTTCGTACAAAAATTCTGCTTTATCCGTTGTGTTTTTAGCGAAAATCTGTACTAGGGGCATAAAAAAGCCCTTTTACTGCTGTAAAAAGGCTTTTTAGAAAGGGGGTAAATGATGGGGCTCGAACCCACGACCCTCGGTACCACAAACCGATGCTCTAACCAACTGAGCTACATCTACCGTTTGGAGAGTGCAAAAATAGAAATCTTCGGCCTATTTGCAAACTCTTTTTTAAAATTACATTCGTCTTACCTCATTTATTTAGAACGATTATTATTAATGGCTAAATTTGTATCTATGGCCGAGCAATTAATTGAACTGAACGTGACTGGGATGCATTGTAATAATTGCGCCATGTCTATCCATAAACTCCTCGAAAAAAAAGGGTTACATAATATACTGGTTGATTTTGCAGGTGAAGAAGTAAAATTCTCGACCGACGACGAGTCCAAACTGCCCGAAGTAATAAAAGGGATAGAAAATTTAGGATTTAAAGTAATTGACGATATAAACCTCCATTCGCCGGTATTTTATGAGCTGGTGGAGAACAAATTTATCTTCTGCGCCGTTTTTACTGCGCCGCTTTTACTCCATATGCTGTTGCCATGGCATTTTTTACATCAACCCATTGTGCAGTTACTTTTATGCCTCCCGGTTTTTATAGTCGGCTGCCTGCATTTTGGCAAAAGTGCCTGGAGCTCGGTAAAAGGCGGCGTGCCTAATATGGATATACTAATATTTATCGGTTCTACATCGGCATTTATATATAGTCTTGTTGGTACAATACAGGGGTTGGGAGCGCAATACCAGTTTTATGAAACCTGCGCTACCATTATAACATTGGTGTTACTGGGTAATGTTTTTGAGAAACGTTCGGTTACACAAACTACATCGGCAGTAAAGGATTTGATTAAATTTCAGCAGGTAAATGCCAACAGGATAGTTAACGGAAGTATTGAGGTAATCAGCGCTAAAGAGGTTCGCCCAGGCGATGCCCTGGTGGTAAATCAAGGGGATAAAGTACCCGTTGATGGCGAGATCCTCTCGGGCAATGCCTCCGTTGACGAAGCAATGCTTACCGGCGAAAGCATTCCCGTTGAGAAAGACAAATACGATAAAGTAATTGGCGGCACCATAGTAGTAAATGGTAACTTCCAAATGCTGGCCACCAAAGTTGGCTCTAATACCATCCTGTCGCAAATTATCGATTTGATGAAAAAGGCACAGGCCGCTAAACCACCGGTGCAAAAATTAGGAGATAAGGTAGCATCCATATTTGTGCCTGTAGTTATATTAATAGCACTTGTCACCTTTGTGTTTACCTATTTTGCTGCCGGTGTGGGCATGCAAAAATCATTGATGAACGCCATTGCTGTTTTGGTGATATCGTGCCCTTGCGCTATGGGATTGGCTACACCTACCGCAGTTATGGTAGGGTTAGGCCGTGCTGCTAAAAATGGCATCCTGATTAAGGGAGGCGATACCATTGAAGCTGTTGCAAATACTAAATACGTAGTTTTTGATAAAACAGGTACCCTGACAACAGGAAAATTCAGCATCAATGAGATTAAGGCAGAAGCGGGTGCCAACCTGGAATTAATTCGGGGAATAATAACAGCTATCGAAGAACGGTCAAACCACCCCATTGCCAAATCATTAGTGCAGGGGGTAAAAAAAATGCCTCAACAAAAAGTGATCTTAAAATCTGTTCAGGAAGAAAAAGGACTGGGAATGCGTGCCGAAGATGTGGATGGCAACCACTACTTTTTGGGTACAGCCAAACAAAATACGGAAGATCACTTTAACCTTTCATTATATAAAAATCAAAGCCTCCTGGCCCAGATTGCTATAGACGATGAAATTAAGCCCGAAACCGCTTTATTGATATCGAAACTTAAAAAGATGAACATTATCCCTGTACTTTTAAGCGGCGATAAACAAAACCGTTGCCTTAAAGTTGCCAGCCAGATAGGTATTACCGAAGTTCACTCCGAAAAGCTGCCCGACGAAAAGCTTAAGGTAATTGACATTTACAAGCAAAAAGGCAAAACCATTATGATTGGCGATGGCATTAACGATGCCCCTGCCCTTACCAAGGCAGATGTAGGCGTATCCATGAACGATGCAAGCCAGGTGGCCATCCAATCGGCCAGCGTGGTATTGTTAAATACCGATTTACATTCGGTTATTAAGTTTTTGCAGATTAGTAAACATACGCTGCTTACCATTAAGCAAAACCTATTTTGGGCGTTTGCCTACAATATTATAGCTATCCCCGTAGCTGCCTTCGGCTTTTTAAACCCGATGGTGGGTGCCTTTGCCATGGCTTTTTCTGATGTAGTTGTAATTGGTAATTCGTTGAGGTTGAAGGTGAAGAAGTTAAGCTAAGCCCCCCAGCCCCCTGATGGGGGAGTTTCTTGATTAACTTATACCCAGGCATTCCGCCATTGTTCCCCCTTCAGGGGGTTAGGGGGCTTATGGGCTTTGTAGGCAATTACTATATTTGCACAATGATCGAGATATTTACAGACGGTGCATCAAGCGGTAACCCAGGGCCAGGCGGGTATGGGGTGATATTGCGTTCGGGGCAGCATTATAAGGAGTTATCCGAGGGTTTCCGTAAAACTACCAATAACCGTATGGAGCTGATGGCTGTTATTAAGGGCCTTGAGGCGTTAAAAACACCCAACCAGCAAGTTATGATTTTCTCCGACTCTAAATATGTAATTGATTCTATCGAAAAGCGCTGGGTTAATGGCTGGGTTGCCAAAGGCTTTGCGGGCAAAAAAAACAAGGACCTTTGGATGCGCTATTTAAATGTAAGCAAACTACACCAGGTAAAATTCACATGGGTACGCGGGCACAATGGCCACCCCGAAAATGAACGTTGCGACCAGCTGGCCGTAGCCGCCGGGAAGCGCGCGCCGCTGCTTATCGACTCTGTTTTTGAGGTTGAGAATGCAAAGGCAGGATCGATTTAATAATTTTCACGTCTGTTTCAGTCTCACTACTCGATACTTGCTACTTGATACTGAATTTACCTTCCTGCCAGTTCAATCACCTGCAAATCCTGGATCTTGTCGCCGTCGATATTAAAGCGCATGAGGGTGCGTACTTTGTGCCAGCCTTGTTTGCCGGCCGCGCCGGGGTTTAGATGCAGCAGGTGCAGCTTTTTATCGGGTATCACTTTTAAAATGTGCGAATGGCCGGTGATGAACAGTTTGGGTGGGTTACTATAAATCTCAGTCTTGATATGCTGGCTGTACCGCTCCGGATATCCGCCGATATGCGTCATCCATACATCTACCCCCTCGCAGTTAAAGCGTAGGTTTTCGGGGTAAACAATCCGTACATCTTTCCCATCAATATTACCATAAACACCTTTGAGCGGCTTAAAAGCTGCCAGTTGATCGGCCAATTCGATGGTACCAAAATCGCCCGCGTGCCAAATCTCGTCGCAGTTTTCGAAGTGTTTAAAAACAGCTTCATCGAGGTAGCTGTGGGTATCGGATATCAGGCCAATGCGGGTCATGGGGTAAAGATAGTTTTAAAGAGGCAAGAGTCAAGAATCAAGAGTTAAGACAAAAAAACTCGTTCGCTCACGCGGGCTTTCAACCATAGGTGTATCATGGTTTCAGCTTTCAGTTGAATTATGTAAGCTGGGAGTTTACATAATGGTTAACCACGAGGTACGCTGAGCTAAACTCGCGGAAGCCGCCTGCAAAACTCAATACCTACTTTATAATTTTACCGGTTAACGGATGCCGCAAAACCGGCACCTTACCATTTATCTTTTTATAAAATCCATCAATATATACACCCTGGCCGAAAGCACAACCCCAATTTATGTCCGTGTGCTGGGTAACGCTTATTCCATTGGATTTGAACCTGAATGTTATACGGCAACTGCGGTCCCATTCATTCCCCTTAAAAACGGCTTTATTATCTAAGTAAGCTAAGGTATCTATAAGTGTACCGGAGTTATAACCGGGTGCCCCCATGTTAACACCCAACACTATCACGATTTTATTTTTTGACAATGCCTTAATGTGGATATCCCCCCAACGGCCATAGGTATCTTCATCTACTTTTTTTGATTTGCTGATCAATTTATAAGTTCCCGTTGGGCTTATATAAGCAGCGGGACAATAGTCAATTCCGGCTAAAAAGAGTAAGACAAAGATTAACAACTTATTCATCTGTAAAATTAAAATATCGTCAGAAAATCTCTCAGTAAAGCCTGGTAAGCCGCGCTGTACACTTTTGGTGCGTCATATATCACCAGCCAATCTTCCTCGAGTTCCGTGGGGTGTAGGCCGAACGCTAAAATCTCCCGGTGCGCTTCATCTTCCTTAAAGGATTGAATACTGATTTTACTTTGCAAATGCAGTCCGTTGTGTAAGGCTAGCTGTTTTACCAATATGCCTGTATCCGGAGGTAACACCAGCCAGCAAACCCCATTTGCGGTAAGGTGGATGGAAACAGATTGGATCAATTCTTCAAAAAATCCTTCCCCCGCATGTTTAGCCTGGTTCTTTTTAGCGCCCGGCGATAACAGGGAATTAATGTAAAATGGCGGATTGGAAACAATCAGGTCATATTTGCTACCGGGATGTCCCTCAAAAAATTCTTTAAACCCTGAAGGATAAACCATGAGCCTATCCGCGAATGGCGAGCTTTTAAAATTCCTGCCCGCAGTCTTCGCCGCACTTTCATCAATCTCCACTGCGTCAATTTGAGCATCACCAAAACGCTGGGCCAGCATCAATGCAATTACCCCTGTTCCGGTACCGATATCCAATACAGATTTTGGGGCGTCAGCCATTGTCAATGCGCCCAACAAAACACCATCGGTGTTTATTTTCATGGCACAACCGCCTTGGTCAACACTGAATTGTTTGAAGTGGAACATGAATGCGAAAGTAAGGCAAAATTGTTAATTACCGGAGGTATCAAGCAACCGGCTCTTTAGTATATTATAATCAAAAGGCTGGTATTTAAGATTGTTAATCACGCCATTTTTCACCAATATATAGTGCGGAATACCGTTGATCTGGAACTGGCTGGTTAATTGATTCCATTCATCAGTGCTCACCCGGTAATGCTCTCCTTTTATATTTGGTATCATGCCGTTGTAAGTGCCTACCGGCGATGTTTGATTGGTGATGTAAACAAAAACGATGTTCTTATCATCCTTCAATTCGGCTTTTAAGGGAGCAATTTCTTTAATTGCCTGCAAACACGGACCGCACCAGGTTGCCCAAAAATCAACATAAATGGTTTTGCCTTTGTATTTGTTGATGATGGACGAAAAAATGCTATCGGCAGGTAATTGAGGTATTTCATGCTTTGCATAACCTGTTTGTTTTTTATTAGCCTCAATTTTGTTGGCAATACTTGTATTATAACCCTTCAGTAATGAAAAAACATACGGGTTTGTAAAGTGCGTACGCATAGCTGCAAGCTGTAGCGGCGAAAGCGGCACAAAACTGGCTTCTATTTTACTTGTGGTATCCTGCGCGTCCATCAGTTGAAGATCAAAACTCATGTCGGCGTCTATCATTCCCTTTAACACATTTGTACGGATCATTTTTTGCTCATCGCCTTTTAGCTGTATGATGCGGTCTTGTTTTGCATCTGCCAGCATTATATCCAGGAATGCGGCGTCGGGCTCCGATATTTTAGTTTTTTTAGACCGCGCTACATAATCCAAAATGTATTGACGTTGGGCTGCTGATACTTCTTCATTATTCTTCAAATTGTTGCAAAAAAATGCATAATCGACCGAAACTATCGCCAGCGGATCGTTAAAATTAACATCCTTAAAAAAAGAATAATAGGCTTTTTCGAGCTTTACCGGCGGCAATTGGCTGCGTTTGTTTTGCGGGTTGATGTTATTTACTTGCCGGTAAGCTTCCCATTTTTCGGCGTTATATTGAAATAAAAACTGGGTTAAGGCATAGGTAATACCCAGCCGCGCCAGGTTATATGCCTGCGTAGTCATTCCATTTTGTAACCGGTAATTATTTAACCCCCCCAGCCGCTCCTGGCGCAGATTGATGTAATAGGCTTTGTATTGTGCGGGAGTAAGATCCAGCACATCTTTTCTAACTTTAAGCCAGTCAATACCCAATAAAATAAACTGTGTGCGATATAAGTCGTTATTCAGGATGGCATTATCCCCCATAAAACTGGCAGTTACCGCACTGCCCGATACATCAAACTTTTGGAATACCGTTTTACCGGCTTCAAAGCATATAGCGGCGTATGAAAAAGGAAAATGCACGTAACATTGCTTTGTATAATTCACAGGGAAACTTACTTTAAAGCTTCCATCGTCCGCTATTTTTACAAGGTAATTTTCCTGTCCCCCTGTAACCGCGTTATTAACAAATACTTGCCCGGTGTTAAATCCCATCCGGGGCGAGTAGCCTTTTATATAACCTGCGTATTCGGTCATGCCGGTTTTGTAAACGTTTGCCAGGGTAAAAACGTTTTTGTTATCGGCTACTTTGGTTTTGCCGGCAGTCGCGTTGTTAAATAACGCTACAGCCGATTTTTTCCCAATAATATATAGCCGGCCATTGTCACCTGTTTTCAGCGTTAAACTGAGCTTTTGGTCGCCATCTTTTAAGCCAATCAACATAGTTTTACCCTGCCGGTTTACAGATGTATAATTCCATAACCTGCTGTTGTACGCAAGCTTGCTGTTGTAAACACCCAACTCCCATTGTTTGCTACCGTCTGTTTTAAACCAATCGCCTGCAATATCTCCCGGGATTGATATTCCCGGCAGTTCAATATCCCAAATATTGAAACACTGCTGCCGGCAATCTGGTTCGGCAATATCTATCTTTTTTGTATGGATATTTACAGGTGGAAAATTACAGGTAAATGCAATTTTGCCCCCTTTTATCAGGGTACTTTTACCTAACTGAAGACTATCGACAGCTCTGATCTTCAATTTTTGATTGCCGCTAACCAGATAAAGACCCGATGGCATCCTAAACCAGGTGTCCGACTGATAATCGGTTTTAAAACTAACCAGTGTCGCCGTATCACTAATGGTTACCCTACTGATACTTAGTCCCTGGGCGTTGTTGGCAAAAAAGGAAGGGTTATTAATTATGCGTTGAGCCGAAGCATTAAAAATAAAAAGAATTAAACAGGCAAATAAGGTTGGTTTTTTCATTGTGGTAACAGGCGTATCAAATATAGGCTAATATTTGACTGATAATACGGGCTACGGATTAATGATATCCTGTAATATATTTTCAATATTTGTTTAGTGCCCTTTAAACCAATTAAAATGAATTAGAACCAAAACCACCCGGCATTGTTGTAAAATAAAAATTACAACTATGAAAAATCCATTTGTAAAACAAGACCATACATTTTTGATAGCTTCAATAGCCGTTGGCGCGCTTGCTGCCGGTGCTGTAGCTTATTTATTTTTGACGGATGACGGAGTAGATAACCGCAAAAAACTGGAGCGCAGCATCAAAAAGAGCTTTAAAAAAGCTGCCGCCGATGTGGCAGAACAAAAAACTAAAATCTCGAAAAAAGCAGCTAAAGTGGTAGCCGACCATATGGCGAATTAATATTTACCATGTCATTGTGAGGAACGAAGCAATCGCGAACCGTGCATATTCACCGTGCATCCTTGAGATTGCTTCGTTCCTGATAATGACATATAGAGTTGAATTGTAAATACTATATCACCGAACAAATCAGCTCCGCCAAACTGTTCACCTCCACAAAATCATCATCGCCGATGGCCTGCATATTCATGTGCGAATCTGAGCTGATCAATTTTTTAATCAGTCCGCTGCTTTTTAGCCGGTCGATGCCGTTGTTGATGAACAGCCCGTGGGTGGTTATCACGTAAATATCGCCTGCGCCGGCATTTTTGTAGGTTTGGGCAGCGTTGATGATGCTGCCGCCGGAGCGGATCATGTCGTCATAAATTATAACGGTTTTGCCGGCTACATCTGCATTGATAGCGCTTACTTCGGTATGATCGCCTTTTAGCCGGCGCTTCAGGATGAAAGCGGCGTTTACGCCCATGTCGTTAGCCAGTGATTCTACCCATTTGGCCCTGCCTGCATCGGTGCTGGCCATTACAAAACTATCGCCGCCGTATTTGAGGGCCGCTTTTATCACCAGATCTTTGCAATAAACATGCACCGGGTACAGGTCATGCTCAAAATAGTATTGGATGCCTTCGGAGTGCAGATCGAACAAAACCACTTTGTTGCCCCGGTTTGATTTAGGGATGGCCGATATGAGCCTCGCACGGGTTTTGGCGGTTACAATTTCGCCGCTCAGCACTGCACGTTCCATCGTGGAGTAGCCGAAGTAAGGGATCACCAGGGTTAATGAGTTAGCACCATAGCTCACTAATGACGATGCCAGGTCATAAAGTTCCAGCGTGGCCTCGTCTGTAACTGTGCCGCCAATCAGGATGATGTCGCGGTTTTCAATTTGCGACAGGATGCGCTGGTAGCGCTCGCCGTCGGTAAAGGTGCTTACCTCTATTTGCCCTTTTTCAAACGTTCCGCAGGCCATTACCTTTTGGGCTAGGTATTCATAATCTTTTATAGCGAACAGTAACTTTTTCATGCTGATTTCAATTGGCATTTACATTTGCCTTTACCTGCTCAAAACTAATAGTATTTATCAATTCCCCGTTATCAAAAACAGTTTGCAGCAGGTCTTCTGCTCCGGGTTCGTCGTCCTCGTTAACAGTTTTGAACTTTCCATCAATTTTAACCAGCTTTAACCGGCCGCCTTTGCTCTTTTTAAAGCTTGGGGTGATGTTGCCATCAGCGTCCATTTCAGTCGGACTTTTCTCTACCCTAACTTCCTGCCCGTTCACGATGGCGCTGCTGCATTTCAGGGCAAACTTTTGGGTATCACGGTCAACCTTTTGCAGTAAAGCGCCGCCCATGCCCAATACCAGGTTTTCGGCACTGATGCCGTTATCTTTCAAGGCCTTGTAAATATTACCTATCTCGGTATAATTTACGCCATCGCCCTGTATTACCCTCACTTGTGGCGGCAGTACTTTGTAACCTTTGGCATTGGTGATAAAACCAAATTTATCAAACAGGATATTAAAAATCTCCAACAAAGTCATTACCGGGTCGCCGCTATCGGGGCGGATCACGAGGGTGCCGTCGCGGTTCAGGATTTCGTCGCGTAGCTCCGTTCCCCAATATTCGCTACAGGCCTTAAAAATATTGTAGCTGTCAGATACGCAGGCAATAATACCGGTGGGGAAAGTTCTGAGCACATGCCTGAAAACTTCCAGCTCTCCTTCCCTACCCAGCAAAGTACAAATACTATGTTCCGTAGCCGGGATGCTCAGGCCGTACACCTTTTGGGCATTATAATAATTAATGGCCATTACAGAACCTGCAAGGTTATCGCTGCCGTTAAAATTGAGCAAATGCGCCGCCCCGCCGATTTTTGCACTCTCCACACTGCTTACGCCCCGGAAACCAAAATCGTTCAAAACAAAGTCTATACCGGCCTCTGCGCCGTGTGTGGCTGTTTCCTCGTAATATTGGGTCACCACTTTTTTAATCTGGTTGCTCAGGGTTGCAACGGTGCAGGGGTACCAAACCTGCATCAGCAGGGTTTCTAAAAAATTGGTAAGCCAATAGCATTCCGGGTCGGTGTTTTCGATGGTCATCAGGGCGTTGCCGGTTAGTACGACTGTACCTTCGGCTACGGCTTTTATCCTTACGGGTAGTTTGCCATCGTATTTATCCAGTATGTATTGAAATTTGCTTTTATCAAATACATCATCGCGGCCAAAAACCTGTTTTAAAAAGCCGTCTGCCTCGTCCAGGTCCTGTTGGGTAAATGCCGGGCCCTGCAGGTATTCTTTCAAAAAGTATTGCAGACCGAAAAAGATGGTCTCATCAAACATCCCTCCCCTGCTTTCCAGGTAGCTGTAAATTTGAGTGGTACCGGGGTAGTATAATTTATGGTGGGCGTACTTGTAGGCATCGGCCAGCAGTACTAAGTTTTCGCGTTTCATGGTGTTAGTTATTAAGGTATTTAACGATAATGAGCTTTAACATTTTGGCATGCTCATCGTTTATCAAATCGTTGCTTATCATTTGAGTAAGGTCTGCAATTTTAAACCATGCCACATCAACAATATCGTCGTTAGCCACGGGTTCGCCCGCTATGTGATCACAGCTGAACAGCAAGGTAATAATTTTATCAGCTTCATTGCGGTAACGCCAGTCGTTTACGCGGTGGCTGGTTTCGTAAGTCATGTTGCTTATTTCTACGTTTCCACATTCTTCGCTTAGCTCGCGTTTGGCGGCGGCTTCGTAGCTTTCGTCTTCCGGATCAGCAAAGCCGCCTATAAAACGCCATTTAGGGCTATTGGCTTTTTTGCCTAACAACAGTTCGGTTTTATTGTTCCTGAACATGGCTACATCAACAGTTGGGTATACTTTGGTGTATTGGTTGTAGTAGGCATACAGGATACCGGCGCGAAAATCGTTGGAATCAAAAACCTTGTCGGCATATTGCTTGCGTAGTTCGGTTGCATTGTAATCGCCATGGGCGGGCAGCTCAACCGTTTCAAAATGCCCTTTATAGTAAGGGATAAAGCTATCCCTGCTGCCAAACAACGTGAAGTTGCCATTGGGGAACACACTTTTGAGCAAGCCATCCAGGTTATCTGACCATACCTTGTCGCTCGGGTGATCGCTTACCGGCAGCACGATCACATCCGGGTATTCGCGTTTGATCATTTTTTCGCGGGTGTGGTAATCATAAGGATTTTTTCGGCTGCCCATTATCGGGCTTACGCCTAACAGGATAATCAATTTGGCGTGATCGGTACTTACAGTGTCGATCAGGTTTTTATGCCCCTCGTGCAGGTAGGGTGTTTGGAAACGGGCAATAATTACGGCTATTTTCATCTTATTTGCGTTAATTATACGCAAATATAAATATGCGTTTTAAATACGCAAATTTTTTTTGATTTTTTTTCAGTAGAGACGCATAATTGCGTCTCCCGCGTTTAGGTAAACGCCCTGAAATGAACTAGTTGATTAAGTATAAGAATTTCCATTAATGACCAGCACAGGAGATTTGCATGGTTGATTTGCATGCGGGAGACGCAATTATGCGTCTCTACGGAAAAATTAAATCTCGAAATTGATACCTTCTTTTTGAAGCTGGAAATACTTGTCCTGGTTAAAGCGGAACAGATTACCCGGCCGGCCGGCGCCTGCAAGTGCTTGTTTTTCATCGGTTTCTTCGAGAAAACCAAATTTACTAACCTTCTTTTTAAAATTCCGGCGATCTATACTCCTATCCAAAACGGCCATGTATAGTTTTTCCAGTTCGGAGAAGGGGAAGCGTTCTTCCAGCAGCTCAAAGCCTACAGGCTGGTAAAGAATTTTATTTTTAAGACGATCATGTGCCGCGCTGATAATAGCCTGATGGTCAAATGCCAGCTGCGGGATCTTTTTGATGTTAAACCAGGCAACTTCGGCGGCATCGGTGGCGGCTTCAATTTCGAATGCATCCGGCTTTACCAGACCGTAGTAGGTAATGGAGATCACCCTGTTACGCGGATCGCGACCGGGCTGGCCAAAGCTGTATAACTGTTCGAGGTAGCTGATACTTATACCTGTTTCTTCCTTCAGTTCACGTTGTACGGCATCCTCCAATGATTCGTCATTACCAACCAATCCACCAGGTAATGCCCAGGTATCTTTAAAGGGATTGATGTTGCGTTTGATGAGCAGTACGGATAACCCTTCTTTTGAAGTGTATCCAAATACTACTGCATCTACCGCTACTTTAATATCCTGGTTGGTGGGCATATGCAAAGGTATTAATATGCGGAAAGTTTACGCAAATTATAATTTCTGAACTCGGATTAAGCAGAGTTCAGACAAAAGCGTTAGGGATCGGCGCGGATACCGGCCTGTGGATAAGGCCCGTGCAGTATGAGCAGAGCCGGGCCGCAGGCAACGCCAGGGAAAAGAATCAATATATTAGAGTCAGAAATCAAGATAGCTGCATTGGTTTTAAGTCCGAAAGTCTTTTGTCCGAAAGTCAGAAAGTAAAATCTTGACACTTGATACTTCCACTCATGGCGTAGAAACACACCCCTGCTACCGCGCAATCCAGCCCGCCCCCTCTCGAGAGGGGAATTTTGAAAAAATCTTGATACTTACTACTTGATACTTACTACTACACCTCATACAATTCCAGTGGCAAGCCATCCGGATCATTAAAGAATGTAAACCGTTTACCGGTGAATTCATCCACACGAATAGGCTCTGCCTCTACCCCTTGTTCGTTGAGGTGAAATACGGCTTCGTCAAGGGCATCTACCTCAAAAGCTAAGTGGCGCAGACCAGCGGCTTCGGGGCGGGATGGACGGGGCGCCGGGTTGGGGAACGAAAAAAGCTCGATCTGGTAGCGGTTGCCCACTTCCAGATCAAGCTTGTATGATTGGCGTACCTCGCGGTAAACCTCGCGCACTATTTTTAAACCAAGTATCTCGCTGTAAAAATGCTTCGATTTTTCATAGTCGCTGCAAATAATGGCGATGTGGTGTACCTGGTTAAGTTTCAGCATTATTTATTCGCCTAAAATGGAGTGCAATACGTTGCTGTGAACCATTTTTACGTCGGTAACGTGGCCAAACAGTTCTTCGTCTATATTCAGGAAACCGTTGTTTACGGTACCCAACAGGCTAAACTCTGTTTCGCTGGTGGCCATAAACTCTACAAAGCGTTCCTGCTCTTCGGGGGCGACGGTTACCACTATACGGCCCTGTGCCTCACCAAAAAGGAAGGCATCCTTGCGGATAGCAGCGTCTGTTTCAATATCAAAGCCCAGGCCGTTTGGCATGGCGGCTTCTAACAAACAGGTGTATAAACCACCATCGGCCACATCATGGCAGCTTTCCAGCACGCGGTGTTTAATCAATTCTTTTATGGTCTGCTGTGTGGCATACTCTTTTTCGATATCGAAATACGGGGCCGGGCAGGCGGTAATTTTATGCCATGAGGCCAGGTATTGCGATGACGCAATGTCGTTAACCGATTCACCTATCAGGTAAATCAGGTCGCCGGGTTGTTTAAAATCAGCGGTCATGATGTTTTCGGTATCTTCCATTACACCCAGCATACCAATAGTTGGCGTTGGGAATACAGAGCCACCATCGGCCGACTGGTTATAGAAGCTCACGTTACCCCCGGTAACCGGGGTTTCAAACTTGCGGCAGGCATCGCCCATACCTTTAATGGCGCTTACAAATTGCCAGTAAACTTCGGGATTGTAAGGGTTACCAAAGTTTAAGCAGTTGGTAATGGCAACAGGCTCGCCACCGGCGCAGGTAATGTTACGGGCTGCTTCGGCAACGGCAATGGCAGTACCGGTGTAAGGGTCGGCATACACGTAGCGCGAATTACAGTCGGTAGTTAATACAATGGCTTTGTTGGTATCCTTAACGGCAACCACGGCTGCATCGCAGGCCAGGTTGGCTGTCATGGTTTGTACGCCTACCATGCTATCGTACTGATCGGTTACCCAACGTTTTGATGCTAAGTTGGGGTGGGCAAATAAATGTTCAGCAACTTCTACCAAATTGGCAGGCTCGGCAACATCATCTATATTAAATTTCTTATTCTCGGCAAAGTAAGCAGGCTCGCGGTATTCGCGTTCGTAAACCGGGGCCCCACCGCCTAACACTAAATCGTCGGCAGGTACATCGGCAACCTTTTCGCCATGCATGTAATATTCTAAGCGTTGGGTATCGGTAACCTCGCCAATAATAGCGCAGTTAAGGTCCCATTTATCAAATACAGCTTCTACCTCTTTTTCGCGGCCTTTGTGTACCACAATAAGCATACGTTCCTGCGATTCAGATAACAAGATCTCGTAAGGTTTCATGTTGGCCTGGCGGGTTGGCACCAAATCCAGGTCGATACGCATCCCGTGCTCGCCTTTGGCGCTCATTTCCGAGTTGGAACAAATGATACCGGCAGCGCCCATATCCTGCATACCTACTACGGCACCGGTTTTTATAACTTCTAAAGTAGCCTCTAACAACAGTTTTTCCTGGAACGGGTCGCCTACCTGTACGGCAGGTAAATCGTTCACCGAATCTTTGCTGATATCTTTAGACGCGAAAGCCGCGCCATGGATACCATCTTTACCTGTAGCCGAACCAACGATGTAAACCGGGTTACCCACGCCGTATGATGTTGCCGAAACGGTTTCGCCCGCCTTAACAATACCTGCCGACATGGCGTTTACTAAAGGATTCACATTATAGCAGTCGTCAAAAAACAACTCGCCGCCTACGGTTGGGATGCCAAAGGCATTACCGTAATGGCTGATGCCTTTTACTACACCTTTAACCAGCCACTGGGTTTTCTCCAGCTTAAGATCGCCAAAGCGCAGGGAATTTAGCTGGGCAATGGGCCTTGCGCCCATGGTAAATATATCGCGGTTAATGCCGCCCACACCTGTTGCAGCACCCTGGTATGGTTCAAGGGCTGATGGGTGGTTATGTGATTCTATTTTAAAGGCGCAGCCAATGCCGTCGCCCAAATCAACAAGGCCTGCATTTTCTTCACCTGCTTTGGCCAGCATACGGTCGCTGTCCTTTGGTAAAGTTTTTAGCCAGGTTATGGAGTTTTTGTATGAGCAGTGTTCGCTCCACATTACCGCGAAAATAGATAGCTCGGTAAAGTTGGGCACGCGCCCTAATATCTCTTTAATACGTTCAAATTCTTCGGGTAGTAAGCCTAAATCTTTGGCGGTTTCAACGGTGGTTAATTCCTGGTGCTCCAAGGTAATATTGTTTTATTTGAAAGGATGCGCAAAATTAGGAAAAAAGGTGGAAAGGCGAAAGGTAAAAGATAGTATCAGCAGGGCTGACGCATTAGAAATTTTTATTAGCGATAAGCGTTAACAGAAATTTATGGTTCCAACCAGCCATTTTTCGTTTGGCCTTCAGGCTGGCCTTGCTGGTTTTATCAGCTTTCAGAATATTTAAGGCTATTTTTCTGACGACTGCCAGGTTTTGAGCGGCCTGCCTGTTGCGTGTGGTATTGTGGTCTTCGCCAAAACCAACATCCAGTTGCCAGTGCAACTGATTTTCTATCCCCCAATGTGCGCGATTTTCTATCCCCCAATGTGCGC
>NZ_JBFUIJ010000056.1:0-36069 GCF_056401935.1 Mucilaginibacter sp. P4_D1 | reverse complement strand
ACCACGGGTTCCGACGCTTCATGCTCCGTGGGAAAGAAAAAGTAGCGATAGAATGGGGCTTACTTTCAATCGCACAAAACCTAAGAAAAAAAGCTGCCTAAAGGCCTTCTTTTCACTCGTTCTTAATCAATAATATTCGTTAGTTCGAAATCAACATCAAAAAACTACTTGAAATCGATTTATCCGCCGTAAAATAAAAAGACCGCATCATTTGATTTATGATACGGCCTCTTTATTTCTTACACGAGGATCTATCCCTCCAAATAAACATCCAGCAACCCCTCGGGCAAATCGATGTAAATTTCGCTGGCCTCGATATCAATCCCTTTAATGATCTCGACATTTAGCGGAAAAAGCACCTCTTTTCCTTTAAACATCACCGTAGCTATCAGTTGCTGCGGATATTCCTGCACCTGGGTTATTTCGCCAAGTTCGCCGTGGGTTTCGTCGATAGCCATAAAACCTTCTACATCGTTCAGGGTAAATTCGGCTTTTTTCTTTTTAGGTTTCAGTTTGTTGGGCAGGTACAGGTCGCGTTTTACCAGCAGGCTTGCTTTTTCGATGGTATCCACATCTTCTAAAAACAAGTAGGCATTGCTTTTTTGCAGGTACTTGATAGATTGTACAAAATAAGGGATCATTTTGCCGGCCATATCAATAAAAAGGGCGTCAAATTTAATAGCATCCAGGCTATCAAAATCTACATATATCTGCATTTCGCCCTTAAGGCCCTTGGTTTTCAGTATGATTCCAACCCTGAAACAATCTTCGGTTTTCATAAAATGTTGTTAAATAACAATGGCGAAGTTTTCGCTTCGCCATTGTTGATCATTGAGTTAAAATCATTAATGAAGCTTTGCAGCTGTCTTGATTCCTGACTCTTAATTCTTGATTTTCGCTTAAAAATTATTCTGCGTCTTCAGCCGGAGCTTCTTCAGCAGCAACTTCTTCGGCAACAGGAGCATTTTTAGCAGCTATTGCAGCAGCTTTTTCTTCCTTCTTTTTAGCCTCAGCAGCCAAAGCCAATTTACGGGCTTCGTCTTTTGCAGTTACCAGGCTGGTTTTTTTGCCGGTGATTTTGCCTTCTTTAGCATCGGTCCAGGCAGCAAATTTCTCTGCAGCTTGTTCTTCAGTTAAAGCGCCTTTTTTAACACCACCTTCTAAGTGTTTTTTGTACAGCACACCTTTGTAAGAAAGGATAGCACGACAAGTATCGGTAGGCTGGGCACCAGTGTTAACCCACTCTAAAGTTTTGTCGAAGTTAATGTCGATAGTTGCAGGGTTGGTGTTTGGGTTGTATGAACCTAAACGCTCAATAAAACGACCGTCGCGTGGAGCGCGGGCATCTGCTACTACGATGTAGTAAAAAGGTTTTCCTTTTTTACCGTGTCTTTGCAGTCTGATTTTAGTTGCCATTTCTTTATTTTATGTATTCAACATGTCCCCGGAGTACTTTCTGCGGGGATGCAAAGGTATAAATTATTATGAAGAAAAAAACACGAATTGCACGAATTTTTCCCAATTGCACGAATGAGGGCAAATTACTGCCAATCAGCAACATGCAGCAGCAACATTGGGCTACTGAATATTATTATCGCACATTTGATTTCACACTTTAAATTTTGCAAATTACCGGCATGAGCATCACCCGGAAACCACGCATTGCCATTGACATGGACGAGGTATTGGCAGATACCATTGATAAATTTATTGAACTGTATAAACAGCGCCACAGCCATGAGGTAATATTGGCCGATATGCACGGCATGGAAATTGGGCAGGCCCTGCCGCCGCACCTGAGCAGCACAGTAAGGCCTTATGTTAACGAGCGCGGTTTTTTCAGGGATATTAAAGTAATGCCCGGAAGCCAAGAGGTAGTAAAAGCACTTATGGAACGTTACGATGTATACATAGCATCGGCAGCTATGGAGTTTAAGTATTCGCTGGAGGATAAGCAGGCCTGGCTGGAGGAACACTTCCCCTTTATATCATGGACGAACATTATTTTTTGCGGGCACAAAATACTGGATGTTGATATTATGATTGACGACCGCATTAAAAACTTTGTAACTTTTAACGGGCGCAAACTGTTGTATACATCGCCGCATAACGTGCTGATTGATGGTTTTGAAAGGGTAAACAACTGGCAGGATGTTGCCGATAAATTATTGAATAGATAGTTAATTACTTTAATATAAATACATTAACTTTATACAATAAGCCAGAGGCTATTTCAAGCATGCCGAACCATATCTACGCTGCCACAATCGATTGTATAATTATTTTTGATACCGATGAACAGAGATACCTTTTCATTAGCCCGGCTATAATTAATATTTTAGGCATTACCGCTGCGCAGCTGCTTGGCAACAACAGGCTGTGGCCGGATATGATAAGCGAAACGCAGCGTGAGGACATAGAAACTGCGGTTGCCAGCCTGGGTATAAATGACTCGGTTGAACTTACTTACCTTATTAATACACCGCAAAACACAACTAGGGGCATTGTTGATAAAAAGAGCCTTGTAATTGACGAGACTACCAATCATAAAGTTTTAGTAAGCACCATTAGCGCGCAAACACAGCTTACCGCCAGCGATGCCACAGAGGATAGCCTTTTTAGCGATTTGTTTTACAAAAACGCCAACCCGGTATGGATAGTTGATAAACAAACACTACGTTTTTTAAAAGTTAACCATGCTGCTATAGTGCATTATGGCTACACCGAAGATGAGTTTTTATTATTGACGCTTAGCGACATACGCCCGCCGGAGGAAATTGGGAGCTTAAAAACATATTTAAGCGAAAATGAAAACTTTGAAATAAGCGCCGACGATTTTAACCGGGCAGGTATATGGAAGCATTCAAACAAAAACGGCCAAATTATTTATGCCGACGTTAACTGGTTTGGTATAAAGCATAAAGGGCGCAATTGCATTTTATCAATTGCTACCGATGTTACCCCCAAGCTGCAATACCAGGACGAAGCCAGGCGCCGCGAGCAGTTTTTAAGCTCGCTGATTGATTCGCAAACCAATTTCTTGATAAGGATAGATACTAAGGGGTGCTATAGTTTTGTTAACAAACAGTTTTTAAAAACCTTTGGTTACAATGCAATCGAACTGATAGGACAACATTTTTCAATTACCACTATACCGCAGGAACTGCATTTGTGCGAAGAGGCATTTGTTAATTGTGTAAGCAACCCCGGCAAAATTGTAAAATTGCTGCACAAAAAACCGGATGTATGGGGCGGGCTTCATGATACCGATTGGGAGTTTATTTCTATTACCAACGATAGCGGCCAGGTATGCGAGGTACAGGGAATAGGCCAGGATATTACCGCCAAACTTAAAATTGAACAGGAAATAAAAGAGGCCGCCGAAAAGCTGGATGCTTTTATTGAAAGTATAACCGATTCGTTTTTTATTATCGATAATGAATGGCGGTTTGTTAAGGTAAACTCGGCATTCGAAAAAATGACCAACACCCCGCGGGAGGAAATGCTGGGCAATGTGCTTTGGGATGTATACCCCGAAATTATGGATTCGGGCTTTGGCAAGGCATATTATGAGATGATTGAAAAGCGCGAGAGCGTAAAGTTTACCGAATATTTTGAACCGATTGACAAGTGGCTAAGCACATCGGCCTACCCATCTGCCGAAGGCATTACCATATACGTTAAAGATATCAGCGATGAGCGCAGGGCCCAGGAAGAAGCCCATTGGACAAAAACAAGCTTAGAGGCCCTGATAAACAACACGCATGACCACATCTGGTCGGTTGATAGGGAGATGCGGTATGTATATATGAATGATGCTTACATCAGGGAAACAACACATTTAACCGGGGTTGAACCTATGGCCGGGGAGCATTCATACCTGAATAAAGGCTATAGCGACGAGATACACAAACAGTGGATAGCCTATTATTCGCGGGCCTTACTTGGCGAACAATACACCATCACTAATGAAAGCATTGATCGGCAAACAAAAACCCCATTATATTTTGAGGTAAGCTTCAACCCCATTTATACGCAACGGGGCGATATCATTGGAGTAGGTTGTTTTGCCCGCGATATTACCCGGCGCCTTAAAATTGAACAGGAACTGATTGATCAAAACGAGCGCTTACGAAATATTGCCTCGCTCAGTTCGCATGAAATAAGGCGGCCTGTTGCCAGTATGATGGGATTGATCAGCATCATGGATAAAGAAAACTTTTTTAACCCCGAAAACGAACAAATCATTCAGCACCTGTTCACCGTAAGTGCCGAAATTGATGACGTTATCCGCTTAATTGTAGATAGTACTTTTACCAGCCACGGCTAAGTTCTTAAATTGAATTGCACTAACCTGGTTATCTCAAACGCGACAAATTCCCTAATGGCTACTCGCGGTAGCTCCCTCTCCTGGCTTTTACTTTAAAAGCCCTTTTTGCTGTCGCGAAACAGCAAAAAGGGGGGAAGACTGCTTTACTTAAACTTGTTTTTTAATGCCGCCAGTTTAATGGCGATGTCCGTCTCTGGGGCTTCCTGTGGTTTCCTGTTGAAATTGGGCTTGTTGTTTCCGCCGGCCGGTCTTCTGTCATCATTCCTTCTGGCCGTTGGCTCGCTTTTATCGTTTTCTTTCATCGATAAGGCAATCCGCTTGCGGTTAACGTCAACCTCGGTTACGGTTACTTCAACCTTCTGGTGAACTTTCAACACTTCGTTAGGATCTTTAATAAAGCGGTTGGTAATCTGGCTTAGGTGTACCAATCCGTCCTGGTGAACGCCGATATCAACAAAGGCGCCAAAGTTGGTAATGTTGGTGACGATGCCGGGTAGCTTCATGCCCACTTTAAGGTCGCCAATTGCATTTACACCATCGGTAAAGCTAAAGGCTTCAAACTGTTCGCGCGGGTCGCGACCGGGTTTGGCCAGCTCGGCCATAATATCGTTCAACGTTGGTAATCCCACTGTTTCCGATGTATATTTTTGCAGCGGAATGCTTCTGCGGATAGCGGCATCGCCCATCAAATCTTTCACTGTGCACTTCATGTCTTTAGCAATTTGCTCCAGCAAGCTATAGCGTTCGGGGTGTACCGCACTTGAATCCAGCGGGTTTTCGGCATGGTGGATGCGCAGGAAACCTGCCGCTTGTTCAAACGCTTTTTCGCCCAGGCGGGGTACTTTTTTAAGCTGATCGCGGCGTTTAAAAGCCCCGTTCTGGTCGCGGTAATCCACAATGTTTTGTGCCAGCTGTGGGCCCAGGCCCGATACATAGGCTAAAATTTGCTTTGAAGCGGTGTTCAGTTCTACACCAACCGCATTCACGCAACTCATCACGGTATCATCCAGCGAGGTTTGCAGCTTATTCTGATCCACATCATGCTGGTATTGGCCTACACCGATTGATTTTGGGTCAATCTTCACCAACTCGGCCAACGGATCCATCAAACGGCGACCTATAGATACGGCGCCCCTTACGGTAATATCTTTATCCGGAAACTCTTCCCTGGCTACATCAGATGCAGAGTAGATAGAAGCTCCACTTTCGTTCACCATTACAATAGCCACACCGGGCAGGTTAAGGTTACGCACAAAGAGCTCCGTTTCACGGCCGGCGGTACCGTTGCCTATGGCTATGGCCTCAATCTTATACCTATCAAATAAATGCTGAACTGTCTTTTCTGCCTCACGCGCCTGCCCGGCCCCGGTATGCGGGTAAATAGCGGTATTCTCCAATAATTTACCCTGTTCATCCAAACAAACCAGCTTACAGCCGGTACGGAAACCAGGGTCAATAGCCATAACCCGTTTTTGGCCAAGCGGAGCACTTAAAAGCAACTGACGTGCATTTTCGGCAAATACACGGATAGCTTCTTCATCGGCTTTCTTTTTGGTAAACAGGCGTACTTCTGTTTCCATCGATGGCTTCAGCAGGCGTTTGTAACCATCGGCAATGGCTTGTTTCACCTGGTCGGCAGATGGGTTGTTAGCCTTTACAAGGCTATCTTCCAGCGCGGCAATGGCTTCTTCTTCCACTGGTTTTATATCCAGCCAAAGAATTTCCTCCTTCTCGCCGCGGCGCATGGCCAATATGCGGTGCGACGGGGCCGACTTTACCGGTTCGGTCCAGTCAAAATAATCTTTATACTTAATACCTTCTACCTCTTTACCATCAATTACTTTGGATTGAAAAGTACCTTTCTCTATAAAAAGCTCGCGAATGCGGGTTCGCACTTCGGCATTTTCGCTAATGGTTTCGGCAATAATGTCCCTTGCGCCGGCCAATGCTTCTTCAATACTGTTAACGCCTTTTTCGGCATCAATAAAGACAGCGGCTTCTGTTTGCAGGTCGGCTTTGCGTTGTTCCAGCAGCAAATCGGCCAGGGGTTGTAAACCTTTCTCGCGGGCCGCGGTAGCGCGGGTTTTGCGTTTGGGGCGATAGGGCAGGTAGATATCCTCCAGCGAAACCATGGTTTCGGCTTCGTTTATTTGTTTTTCCAGTTCGGGCGTTAGTTTGCCCATATCGGTAAGCGACTTCAGGATCGCTTCGCGGCGTTTATCCAGGTCGCGCAGTTGCTGGGCGCGGTCACGTATCTCGGCCACCTGCACCTCGTCGAGCGTGCCGGTAACCTCTTTGCGGTAGCGGGAAATAAACGGTACAGTTGCTCCTTCATCAAGTAATGCCATTGTTGCACTTACCTGTTTTTCGGATATGGAAAGCTCGGAAGCTATTTTTTTAGAATGCGATATCATACATCAAATTTCGGACTGCGAAGTTGAGAGAATAGCCTTACAATTCAAAAAAAGATTGTTAACAAATAGGGGAAAGGTTAAGGGTGAAAGGTAAAAGGCGGGATGCAACAACTTCAAAGCATAAACCGGCGAAGAGCCTTGTGTTTAAATAGCGATCGAGCTTGCGAAGTAAAAAAAGTCACCAGCCCGATACCAATAAATTGGTTGCGGCATTCACGCTGCATTTTTGATACTTTACGTAGGCAGATACGGCTCTTGTCCTGATTGCTTCATTTGATTCATTTTTAATGTACCCGGCAATGGCATCGTGTAAAGTGTAGGCCTCGGGACACATCAGGCCGGTTGTCCAAACCAGGGGGTTAGCTTTGGCCTGGTTAATAAAGCCGCTAAAGTATTTTTTGCTGATGCAGGCCAGTATTATACAATCCCGGGTTTTGCCATCAACGTTTTTAAACTTATTAGGCAGCCCGAAATCCATCAGCCCATCGTGCCCTATATAAGCCAGTAATTGGGCGTTGCCATCAATTCCTATCACTTGTTTTTTATAACGAATGGTATCCTTTAACTGCCCGGCACAACTAAACAAAAAGTCCTCGATTGTTTTTTCAATGGCTTGCCCGTCCCAGGCATCGGCAACCAGGAAAACGTTTTGGGTGCGGTGTTTAAATATCAGCCGCTCCATGATCATCTTTTTGCCCTTTTGTTTTTTAACCAGCTGCCAATCTTTGCTTCGTTTAAAATAGGTGCGCACGCCGTTATCGCATCCCCAGTACAAATTGGTTTCGGGATCTTGTCCGTTGCCTATTTTGGGCGGTACGGGTACTATCCCCTGGTATTTATTATCGCATAAGGCAACAAAAACATGGATTACTTTAAACGAGGGGTTAGTGTAGAATATGTTTTTAATTTGTGGCCCGACTGGAGGTGTTAATGAAGATATATGATCTGCCGGCTTTGGTTTGCACGCAAAAATAAGGAGGCATATGGCAATAATGTAAATGATGGATTTTCGGCAACTCATGGTACGGTACACTAAAACGATATATTTAAGCCTCAGCATTTATACATAAGTACTAATCCGATGTGGAATTTTATAGCTGGTACATCTTTCTTCCTTTAAAAACTTTAGCCCGGTACTTAAAACCGAGGTGTTTAACAATTGGTCGGTTGTTTCATTTAAAGTACTCAGGTGAATATTGCCGTACTGGCATATACTCATGATAACGTTAAATTGCGCGTCACTAAAATGCGGGGAAAATACTACGCCGTTACATCGCACCAACCAAAACAGGTGCTTCAAAAAAACAGAAAAGTCAATTTTATTAACGTTAATAGCCCCGTTAAAGCTTTTACTAATATTCTGTTGAACCAAATAATCCAAACCTTGCTTAACGGGCTTATAATCATGATCACGAAATAGCCATGGCGATGTGGTATCGCCTAAAAAGAACATCTCCTGAAAACCCATGCCTTTGATTAAGGCAGTAGTTCCGGCCGAAACATTGTTGCACAAGCCTATGGTCGACCGGCTTTCGGCATAAAGTATATAACTGTTGTACGTTTCGGGGAAGAAATATTTATCGCGGTACGGGCTCGCCACCGCAAAGTTTGGATAGTTTTTCAAAAAGCGCTTCCGCGAAACCTTTTTTATCATACCTATTCCTCAAAGTTTTTCCTTACTACTTTTTCAATCGCCTTACCCCAAAATTCGCCCAAAGCAATGGCTCCCGCTTTATTGGGATGCAGGTAAAATATACCTTGCTTCCCATTTTCGGGAATCAGCAACGTAAGGTGACGTTTCTTAAAATATTTGAATGCTTTTTTATCGCCGGTAAAAACATGTTTAGGATTAATGGCGCCGTAGCTTTGGGTAAGGCTATCTAATTTAGGCACATAACTTTGTAATCTCGATAGCCCCTCCTGCAGGTACCTGGCTCCGTTTTGGGTGTTGGGGCTGTACCAAGTGGGGTGCTGTAATATGACAACAGCCGCCGGGAAATCCGTAAGCAATTTATCGATAATGGTTTTTACATTTTGGATATAATCGTCTGGAGATACGGGCGCACCATGAGGCCCCTGGATGGCGCTATCATTAGTGCCCAGCTTAACCGAAAATATCAGTAACGCATTTTTATCAGTAAATGCACCGGCCGCTTCCTCTACTTTGGTAAAGGTGTTAGTTCCCGGCAAAAAATCAAGGGTGGTGTAGCCGCTGTGGCCCTGGTTGCTAAACTCAACGGCGCCTAAATCTTTTTGTTGACGCAGATACGCAATAGCCGTAGCCGGCGGGGCATCTTCAGGCGTAGCCAGCTGAACGCCCTGTGTTATACTGTTACCAATAAATACAATGTTAAGGTTGGGCTTTTTATCTTGGGCAAAACAGAACGATCCTCTAAATAGAAAAACGGCGACAAACAAAAAATAACGCTTCATATATTAATTTACCTCAAATGCCACCAGGGCTTCTTCCAACTCTTCACCAATGAACCAATGAACTACCACCTCACGCCTAAGTTCCAAAACATAAAGACCCATTTATCAACCTGCCCGCTTATTACCTGCGCAGTGGATTGGCCTGCACCATGACCGGCGTTGGTTTCAATGCGAATAAGTACCGGCTCGGGGCCTTTTTGATATTCCTGCAGCCGCGAGCCAAACTTAAAGGAATGGGCCGGTACAACACGGTCGTCATGGTCGGCCGTGGTAACCATTGTTGCCGGGTATTCACGTGGCGTAAGGGCGTGGTAGGGCGAGTATTTGTACAAGTAGTCAAACATTTCCTTCGAGTCTTCTGCTGTGCCATAATCATAGCTCCAGCCCGCTCCGGCTGTAAATTTATTGTAACGCAGCATATCCATAACGCCTACGGCCGGGAAAGCTACCTTAAACAAATCGGGCCGCTGGGTAAGCATAGCCCCGATGAGCAGGCCACCGTTTGAGCCGCCGGACACCGCCAGGTGCTCTTTAGACGTGTATTTGTTTTTGATAAGGTATTCGGCAGCTGCAATAAAATCGTCAAAAACGTTTTGTTTTTTCATTTTGATGCCCTTTTTATGCCAGGTTTCGCCGTACTCGCCACCCCCGCGCAAATTTGGCACCGCGTAAATACCGCCATGCTCTAACAATATAATATTCGACGTGCTGAACGCCGGAGTTAAACTCACGCCGAAACCGCCATAGGCATATAACATTAAAGGATTCTGGCCATTTAGCACCGTACCTTTTTTATAGGTGATGATCATCGGGATTTTGGTTTTATCCTTCGATGCGTAAAACACCTGTTTCGATTCGTACTGTTCGGGATCAAACTGTACGCCCGATTTTTTATAGATACTTGATTGCCCGGTAGCTATATCCAGCTTAAAAATAGTTGGCGGGTATATGTAGCTGGTAAAAGTATAATAGGTTTCCTTGTCCTCTTTTTTGGCTGCAAAGCCACCCGCAGTACCAACCGATGGTAGGGTGATGGTTCGTTCCAGCTTGCCATCCATACTGTATTGTTGTACAAAGGAGGTGGCATCTTTCAGGTATTCGGCAAAAATTTTGCCCCCGGCAGTACTTGTCGTTAAAACATTTTTTGTTTCGGGTATCAAATCCTTCCAATGGGTTACGCCAGGAGTTGCGGCATCAACGGTAACTATTTTAAAATTTGGCGAATAAATATTGGTCAGGATATACAGCTTGCTGCCCACATTGTCCAATACATTATGCTGGTTATCAAAATTATCAACTACGGTAACTATAGGGCTATCGGCCTTGCTCAAATCCTGAATGTACAACTCATTGCCGGTGGTTGATGTGGCAGCGGTTATCACCAAAAAGCGTTCATCCTCGGTAAGGTAAGCGCCAATGTAGCGGCGTTTGGTTTTCTCGCCGCCAAATATCAGCTTATCGGTACTTTGCGGCGTGCCCAGTTTGTGGTAAAATAACTTGTGGTACTGTGTTAGGCCAGAAAGCTGGCTGCCTGCTTTTGGCTTGTCATAGCTGCTGTAATAAAAACCATCGGTGCCTTTCCAGGCCAGGCCGCTAAATTTTACATCAATAAGGGTATCACCAACTACACTTTTATCGCTGGTTTTTATCACAATAACCTTGCGCCAGTCCGATCCGCCCTCCGAGATCTGGTAGGCTGCCAGATCGCCGTTTTTGGTAAAATCTATACCCTGTAAAGATGTAGTGCCATCGGCCGAAAATTTATTAGGATCTAAAAATACCTCGGGCTTGCCACTATCGCCAATTTGCCTGTATAAAACCGCCTGGCTTTGCAGTCCGTCGTTTTTATAAAAATAAGTGTACTGCCCCTCTTTAAAAGGAGCGCTGTATTTCTCGTAGTTCCACAATGTTTCCAACCGTTTGCGGATGTCTTCGCGATAGGGTATCTGCTTCAGGTAATCCTGGGTAACTTTATTTTCGTCTTTTACCCATGCCTTTGTATCCGGCGCCTGGTCGTTTTCCAGCCAGCGGTAGGGGTCGGGCACCTGGGTACCAAAGTATGTATCAACGGTATCAACCTTTTTTGTTTTGGGATATGGTAGTGTTTTAATAGTCATTTGTTGCGCGTGGGAATAGCCGTAAAATAAAACAGCTAATGCAAGTAAGCAGGGTGTTCTTTTCATCTCCATTTAAATTACAGGGAACTAAAGATAGTGATTTGCACAACACGGGCACAAATGATTTAGGCCATTAAAGGTTAAAAGTTGTTAATTTTGCCCTTTGCTGCTGTTTAATTGACCGGGGCAAGCTATATTAGCGCCCTGTAACTAAAAGCGGCTGTAGCTGTTGCCTTAACCGCGTTTGCGCGAATATGGCGTGTATATTATCTGCTGATGCCCGTTTTTTAACATAAGTGCCATTGGCTATAATAATGCATTTTTTTAGGCGTTTGCTAAACCAAATAAGCAGGGTTTTGGCAAACCAGATTTATTTTATTAGGACTATTACAACATGAAACAAACTTTTACATTATTGGCTGCAGCTTTTTTTATGCTGATGGCATTTAAATCAAAGGCGCAGGATGTGCAGGATGACGAAACGGTTTCCGAAAAATCTAAAAGTTATTTAAGCCTGGGATTTGGCCAGTCAAGGCCTTATGGCGATTTTAAATCAACCGATTACAGCAACAACAAATCGGGTTTTGCCAAAAAAGGCCTGGTATATTCTTTAGATGGTGCACATTACTTTTTTAAGCGCGCAGCATTAGGATATACTGTAACCTACCAGGACCAGGGTAACCTAACTTATGATGATGACCAAAAGATTTCGCAGGGGTATACGGACAGTTATGTAGCCGATGGATCGATAGTTACTGCCAACAAACGCTACCGCAGCCTTAATATATTATTGGGCCCGCAATACACCGTTGTATGGCATGCATTTTCGTTCGACTTCAGAGCTTCTGCCGGCGCAATAAAAAGCTTCGCCACACCTACCGTTGCTGTGCAGATACAGGGGGTTGATGCGCAAACAGGCGAGTTTTTTCAACATAGTTCAACTAAATTTGCTTTTGCTTATGGCGGCAGCGCGGCCATCCGCTTAAATACAGGCGCAGGATGGGGTTTATTCCTGAAAGCTAACTATGTTAACTCTGCCGGACCAAAAATCACTTACACCGACCGTCCCCTTGTATTGGGCCGCACGGTTACTAACCAGGCCATGACCGAGGGACAGGCCATTTTTGGTTTATATAAAGAGTTTTAAAGAAGAATCAAGAGATTAGAGTCAAGAATTAAGACAAAATAAAGAAGAGTCAAGAATTAAGAGTCAAGAATCAAGACAAAGTAAAAAGGGATGTTTCATTAGCTTGAGACATCCCTTTTTTCATTTAAAAATTCATATTTGCTTTGCGTCCTGGCGTCTTGGCGCGAAAAACCCGGCGATTTAATAAAAAAACGTTTCGGATATTATCTTATCATCCTTTACGCCAAAAACGGCTATTTCTGCCAATTGTAGCCTTTGGCCATTTTTCAGCGTCATGTCCCGGCCCATGGCTACGCTAAAAAAGTTGCCGCCCACCACTGGCTGGCTGCAAAAAAAGCTGTGTACTTCGGCTATAAGTTCCTGCCTGGCTTTTGATTTTGCCAAAACCGCCTCAATACCCTTAGTAACGGTGGGCACGCCCATGGCCAAAGCATGTTCCGGTTCGGTACAAACTATATCGGCACTATACAACTGTTGGTAAATTTCTGTTACTTTCCGTTGTTGAAAAAGTTCATTGTAGCTATCAGCTAATTCCTGTGTTGTCATTTTTTTTCTGATTTTGATAATACAAAATTAACTTGCCATGTAATACTAAAAGCATTAAATAGTGCTATATATTTGCTTAATCGTATCAATTTACAATGGACGCTTTAAGTACAATATTAGATGCAACCAGCCTGCGGAGTGTTGTTTACAGCAAAATTCCGCTTTCGGCCCCATGGGGGCTGGATATTGTTAAAGACGACAATTCGCAATTCTGGCGGTTGGTGAGCGGCAGTTGCAGCATTGGCACACCCGAAGGCCGTATAATAGAAATGAACGAAGGCGACCTTGTATTTGTGCCTCATGGTAGTGCTCATTGGATAGCCGATAACCCAACAAGCCTGCGTATGCCATCGCCGGAATTTGTGAAGGCCCGCAGGGCGGGAATACCTGTTTTTAATAGCGGGGGCGATGTAACCACACTGATAGCCGGCCATTTTGAATTTGATTACCAGGCCATACATCCCTTTTTAAAGGATTTGCCGGCAGTTATTCATATCAGGCAATATGTAACCGAAAATCAGCTGCTGGTAAAGCAGGTTGCACGGTTAATGCTGAACGAACTCAATAACGAGAAGCCGGGGAGCAGGATAATGCTGAAGTGCTTATCCGAAATTATGTTCGTGAATATCATCAGGGCATATTTAGAACAGGACGCGCCCCAAAGTGGTTTTCTTTCGGCATTAAACAACCCAAGGATCAGCAAGGCGCTGACACTGATGCAGGACTCGCCCAAAAACAATTGGACGCTGGATTCTCTTGCACTGGAGGTTGGGATGTCGCGGTCTGTTTTCTTTAACCAGTTTAAAAAGTTAGTGTACGAAACGCCGTTAAGCTACCTTACCAACTGGCGTATAAGACAAGCTCAAAAGTTGTTACTGATGGATAAGAACAATGTAGCCGAAATTGCGGCAAACGTGGGGTATCAATCAGAGGCAGCCTTTAACCGTGTATTTAAATTAAAAACCGGGCAAACGCCCGCGGCCTACCGGCGAAGTAAGCTTCACCGGTAATTTTTCCCGCCATGCTTTTTTTCTTAACTCTTGATTCTAATTTCTTGATTCTTGCACTAATGCACTTCAATTTGCTCCGGGCGGCTGGCCACTACTTCGGGCTGCTCTTTAAACATTTCGAAAACGCCGGTAACACAAATCGCCTTGCGCTTAATATTCGGGAGGTCTAACGTTACTTTATTACCCTTTATGGCGATGGTGTATTTTTGATGCGGATAAGTACCTCCCATATTAAGCAGGGTAAGTGTATCGCTCACTATTTTGAGCGAGTAAACGGTATCGCATAACGTGCCGGTTTTGCCCAGGCCAGCCTTAAAGTCAGCAGCGTTGAATTTATTTTGCGCTTTTACAGTGCCTGCTAAGGCAGTTGCCATCAAAGCGGTTAATATCAGTTTTTTCATATAAACACTAATTTCACGAATGTTTCGAAATAGCACGAATACCGGCCTGGCGACTTAAAAATTATAAGGACACTAATTTCACAAACAGCGCCTAATCAAAATTCGTGAAATTCGATACAATTGCTAAACACCCTGCGAGTATTCGTGCTTATTTAAATTCGATCTTACTGGTAAAGCACCTGCGGTAATTCGAATGCTTATTCTTCTTCGTCCTCATCAACGTCCGGCGTCAAGCCATCGTCAACATTTAAGGTAAAAGCCGATTCGGAGGCGCGGGTGGCAGCTTCTAAAGCGGCAATATCTGCAACGTCAGTATCCAGGCGTTCGTTACCGGTGTCCTGGCCTTCGTTTTGTTCGTATTCGTTGCCTGGATCTTTTTCGTCCTGGTTATCGTCAAGATTGGGGTTTTCTGGAAGTGGCATAATGTGGTTGATTTTTATTGAGTAACAGTATTAACACTCATTAGGTTTTAAATTAAAGCTACATAAATAGCTGCCAAAACAACTTACAATCCGCTGAAATAATATATCCCCGAAAATACGTATTTTTGTGCGTTTTTTGAAGCAAGCCTGTAAACCGACCGAAACGTAACGCCTTTTGTAGCCGGACCATCATCAAGCAAAGCTGCTTTGATTAGCTTTTGAATATACCGAGTATGTTAGAGAAATTAGAACTGATATTTCAACGCTGGAAAACCGTTGAAGGCGAATTAAGCAATCCTGAAGTAATGCAGGATATGAAACGCTATGCCCAGCTGAACAAAGAATATAAAGACCTTGCTAAAATTGTTGACGAGTATAACATATACCGTAACATTATGAGCAATATTGATAGCAATAAAGATATCCTGGCTACCGAAAAAGACGAAGAGTTTCGGGAAATGGCCAAAATGGAACTGGATGAATTGCTTGCCAAACAGGAAGAAATTGAGGAAGTTATCCGCCTAATGCTGATCCCTAAAGATCCGGAAGACAGTAAAAACGCGATGGTAGAAATTCGTGGCGGTACCGGTGGAGATGAAGCCGCTTTATTTGCCGGCGACCTTTACCGTATGTACATGCGCTATTGCGAAAAACGCGGCTGGAAAACCGAGCTGGTTGACTATACCGAAGGCACCAGCGGTGGCTATAAGGAAATTGTATTTAACGTAATAGCCGAAGACGCTTACGGTACCTTAAAATATGAATCGGGCGTACACCGCGTTCAACGTGTTCCTGATACTGAAACCCAGGGCCGCGTACACACTTCGGCCGCATCGGTTGTGGTATTACCCGAGGTTGATGAGTTTGATATCGACCTGCAGGTGAGCGATATCCGCAAGGATTTATTCTGCGCGTCGGGCCCGGGCGGTCAATCGGTAAATACCACCTACTCGGCCGTAAGGTTAACCCACTTACCTACCGGTATTGTGGCACAGTGCCAGGACCAAAAATCGCAATTAAAAAACTACGATAAAGCATTACAGGTATTACGTTCTCGCGTGTACGAAATGGAGCTGCAAAAGCACCTGGAAGAAACATCCAAAAAGCGCAAAACCATGGTATCAACCGGCGACAGGTCGGCCAAGGTACGTACCTACAACTACCCGCAGGGGCGTTTAACAGAACACCGCATCGGCCTTACCATATACAACCTGCCTGGCGTATTAAATGGCGATTTACAGGAGATAATGGAAGCTTTACAATTTGCTGAAAATGCAGAGAAACTAAAAGAGGGAACCGTAGTTTAAGGAGAAAGGTCAAAGGCAAAAGGTTTGCCTTAAATAATATCAAAAGGCTTTTAGCAGTATGCTAAAGGCCTTTCTTTTTTGTTGAACTTTTTGGGCTTTTCGCTATCTTTAGTAAACACTACAACTATGGAAGAACCAGAAAAACTCGATCGTATTATTGAGGCCCGCATGAAACTTAAAGCCAGGTTTGAGGAAAAGATGAAGCTTACCCCATCAGTAGCCGACGACAAACCCCGCGGTACCGGTGCGCCAAACAGGCATGGCATGCCGGCTATACCCATAGGTCAAACAGTTACTGTTAAATGGCCTGTGCTTGATTTGGGGTACCAACCCAATATACCAACCGAAAAATGGAGGCTGACTATTGACGGCGCAGTTGACAACCCGGTTAAGCTTACCTGGAAACAATTTTTAGATTTACCCCAAACCAAAGACACATCAGATTTTCATTGTGTAACCACCTGGTCCAAATTAAATATGCCCTGGAAGGGCGTAAGCCTGTTTGATATTGCAGCACTGGTGCACCCCAAAGAAAATGCCACTCATATTATGTGCTATGGGTATGACACTTATAGCACCAATATATCTTTAGAGGAGGCGTTAAAGCCCGATGTTTTACTGGTGCATACCTTTGAGGGGCAACCCTTGCCGATAGAACACGGCGGCCCTGTGCGCATGATTACACCCCAGCTTTATGCCTGGAAAGGCTCAAAGTGGATAAAACGGATTGAGTTTTTAACCGAAAACAAATTAGGTTTCTGGGAGGATCGTGGTTATTCAAACACGGCCTACCCCTGGCGAAACGATAGGTATAGCGATTAGCAGAAAGCTAACGTTTTGCCAAAAACAGCTTTCCGCCTTAAGCTTTTTGCTTTAAGCACCTACAGTTTCGCTGTAATTTTTGCCGATTGTTCCAGTTCGCTGCTTACCGAATCGTCAAAATACAGGCGGTAAATTACCCATTCGTTTTTGGGCTTGTAAAACATAAATGTAAACCGCAGGGGCTGGTTTTGATGCTTTACAAGATAGCTATATAATATAAGGCTATTGGATGCTTTACGCTGAACGATAAGATCTTTGCCGGTGTAAGCGCCGATGAGGCTTCGGGTAGTATCTATTTTTGAAATAAGCTTAACCAGGCTATTGGAATCAATAAGCGGATTGGTTTTAAATATATCAATCATTGCTTTTGTGGTACTCTCTTTATCGTAACTCCTGAAAAACTTTTCTATAAGGGTTGTAGGCGCTATAATTCCTGTTGCTATTGCCGTTTTCACGGCAGCCTCCGGTTTGGTTGTTGTAGCTGCGGGTTTGGTTTGTGCTGATATATTGTTGCCTAAAGCACCTGCAAACGCAATTAAAACTATAAGCCTTACGGCTTTAAAATGAGAGTTGAGCATACTGTTGGTATTTGTGTGCCTAAAATAGGTATTTTATACAAAAAGCCCCCTATTGGTTTGTTATATAAATACACTTGATGGCAAATTTATCAGCATTTATCAAGGTAGCTGAAATAGGATTTTATAAAAAACTATGCACATTAAGATAGTTACGGTAATATATACAATAAGGGAAATTGCTTTTAAAAACTTGATGCAGAAAGAAAGGTAACCGGGGGTAAGGGATGCATTTGAAGGTTTGTTATACAAATTAGCAGCAATATTTTATCTAAAATTCTTTTATGCCTCGCCTGGGGCTACCTATCTCAGTATTTATTACAATATATAAGGATGCTACGCTATAATGAGGCTACGCTACTATGAATTTATCCGGCGTATTTGCACAATAGTTGTAAAAAGCACAATTCTTTGCCATCAAAAGCTAAAATGCTAACAATCAAGCCAAAAAAATCAAAATAAATTCATTTTATATTCAATAAAATACAAAATCATTTGAAAAAATAATAATTATGTGCTAAATTCGCAATGATGGCACTCACAAAAAAAATATTCTTTGTATTATTTTTTTTCCAGCTTTCTATAGCTGCGGCTACCAATGCGGATACAATTTTAAAACATTATAACCGCCGGGGCTCAACAGCCGACGATATCTCCAGACTGCACCACAACCTCATTAACATTGCCCAACAACAGGAACTAAGCGACGACTCGCCCGAATCGGGCAACAACTCCAGTAACCATGCGGGTGTTTACGTAAGGTTTGTCCACGTCCGTACAAACTATTCGGCAATTTTGCAGCCGGCCAATCAATCGTTGCCCGGCATTGTTACAAGCTTTATCAAGCAGGCACCCAAGCAAAACATTGTCAGGGAAGCCTTTCTTCCGACATATTATAGCTTCCTGTTCCGGCTAAGTCCCTTCTGATCTTTTTTCTGATACAATGCCCCCGCCTCGGTGCATTATAACCTCTATTTAAAACAATTAATAACATAGCCATTTTGGTACGTGAACGCTACCACTATGCTTAATGCTATCAGGAAAAATGAAAACATTTAAAGCACTACTGCCCGTGCTGGCCATTATAACAGCCATATACGTCACGGGTTGCTCCTCCAAAGCACAAACCACACAAGACGAAGCCACCGACACCCTGCAACTACCTGTACTTACATTATCCACGCGCGATACGGTTATCCAAAAGCCATATGTTGCCAATATCCAGGCGTTAAAAAACATTGATATCCGTTCGCGCGTTCGCGGTTTTTTAGAAAAAGTATTTATCGACGAAGGAGCGTCGGTACAAAAAGGCCAGTTGCTTTTTAAACTCAACGACCAGGAGTTTAAAGTAAACCTTACCAAAGCCAAAGCAGCCCTAAGTAACGCTGTTGCCGATGCCAAGGCAACCGCCCTGGAGGTTGATCGCGTTAAAATGCTGGTTGATAAAAAAGTGATCTCCAAATCGGAACTGGAAGTGGCCGAATCAAAGCTGAGCGCGGATAAGGCGACCATTGAAGAGGCCCGCTCCATGGTGCAAAGCGCCGAAGACCAACTGGCCTATACCTACATTCATGCGCCTTTTGATGGCATTGTAGATAGGATCCCCCTTAAATCGGGCAGTTTGATTGATGAGGGCACATTGCTCACCAGCCTGTCTGATATCAGTTCGATGTACGCGTACTTCAGCTTCCCCGAAAATGAATACCTGCAATACGTTCGCAAACGCAAAACCGCTCCCGGCAAAACAAGCGACAAGGTGCGGCTGGTATTGGCCGATGGCCTCGACTTTCCATACGAAGGCGATATTGAAACCGTTGAAGCCGAAATTGAACAAAAAACTGGCTCTATCAATTTCAGGGCACGCTTCCCCAACCCGCAAAAGCTTCTGAGGCATGGCGCCACCGGCAAGCTGTTTATATCAACCAAGGCCGATAACGTGGTTATGGTGCCGCAACAATCAGTATTTGATATCCAGGATAAAAGTTACGTGTATTTAGTTGATAAAAACAACCAACTGCATATGCGCGCTTTTGTACCACAAACCCGTTTTTCTAACTATTACATTGTAAAAGAGGGTTTAAAGCCCGGCGACAAAATATTGCTGGAAGGCACCCAGAATGTACGCGACGGGATGATCATTAAACCAAGAAAACTCAGCAGGGATTCATTACTGGCCATGAAGTAATTTTTTAAATTTTAGTCTGAAGTCGCGAGCCTGAAGTTTTATACGCGAGGTTTTAGGCCTGAAACTATGGCTATGGGCTTTTTGACTCAAAACTTAAGACTTAAAACTCAAGACTTAGTTTATTGTATACAAACCCCAACGCGCTATGTTCGAAACATTTATAAAGCGACCGGTGCTGTCGCTTGTGATATCTTTAATAATAACCCTGCTGGGCGTGCTGGCATTAATTACTTTGCCGGTTACCCAGTTCCCTGATATTGTGCCGCCATCGGTAACCGTTACCGCCAACTATACGGGCGCCAATGCCGAGGTTTGCGCCAAGGCCGTGGCCACCCCGCTTGAACGCGCCATTAACGGCGTGCCGGGCATGACCTATATGACCACCGTTTGCAGTAACGACGGGCTTACGGTGATACAGATTTATTTTAACGTTGGGGTTGACCCCGACCAGGCTGCTGTAAACGTACAGGGCCGTGTTGCCACTATTATTGACGAGATGCCCGAAGAGGTGATTAAAGCCGGGGTAACCACCGAAAAAGAGGTAAACAGTATGCTGATGTACCTGAACATCATCAGCGAAGACCCCGGCATGGACGAGAAATTCATTTACAACTTTACCGACATCAACGTACTGCAGGAATTAAAACGTATTGACGGTGTTGGCCGTGCCGAAATTATGGGCGCCAAAGAATACTCTATGCGGGTTTGGTTAAAGCCCGATAGGATGATGGCTTACAAGGTATCTACCGATGATGTTATTGATGCTATCCGCGCGCAAAACGTGGAAGCAGCGCCGGGTAAAACCGGGCAAAGCTCAGATAAATCGCCACAAATGCTGCAATACGTTTTGCGCTATCCGGGCAAATTTTTTGAACCCAAACAATATGAAAACATTGTTATCCGCGCCGAAGAAGGCGGATCTGTATTAAAACTGAAAGAAATTGCCGATGTTGAATTTGGCTCGCTTACCTACAGCATGGTATCCAATACCGACGGCAAGCCATCAGCATCTATCATGATAAAACAACGCCCCGGCTCAAATGCCCGGGATGTTATCAACAACATTAAAACCCGCATGGCCGAGCTTAAGAAAAGCTCGTTCCCGGCCGGCATGAGTTTTAATGTAAATTACGATGTGTCGCGTTTTTTGGATGCATCTATCCATGAAGTGTTGCGCACTTTGGTAGAGGCTTTTATACTGGTATTTATTGTAGTGTTCATTTTCCTGCAGGATTTCCGCTCAACATTAATACCTGCTTTGGCTGTACCCGTGGCGCTTATTGGTTCGCTGTTTTTTATGCAGCTGCTGGGCTTCTCCATCAACCTGCTCACACTATTCGCGCTGGTGCTGGCTATTGGTATTGTGGTTGATAACGCCATTGTGGTGGTTGAGGCCGTGCACGTAAAAATGACCGAAGAGCATATGAACGCTATGGATGCCACCATACAGGCCATGAAAGAGATCAGCGGGGCTATTGTGGCCATTACTTTGGTAATGTCGGCAGTATTTGTGCCGGTGGCTTTTATGTCGGGCCCTGTTGGGGTATTTTACCGGCAGTTTTCGCTCACGCTGGCCATATCAATTGTGATATCAGGCGTAAACGCTTTAACACTTACCCCAGCACTTTGCGCCATAATGCTAAAGCATAACCCCGAGTCTAAAAAGAAGAACCTTACCCAACATTTTTTTACAGGCTTTAATAAACGATATGACGGCCTGCAAAACAAGTACTCGGGCTTCATGACCTTCCTGTCGCCACGCAAAGGAATAACAATTGCCTTACTGATGGGCTTTTTTGTGCTTACCTGGGGCACCAGCGCCATATTACCAACAGGTTTTATCCCCACCGAAGACCAGGGGATGATTTACGTAAACGTAACCACGCCTGCCGGCGCAACAGTTGAACGTACCGAACAGGTTTTAAAAGAGATAGAAAGTAAAACCAAAAGCATCAAGGCAATTGAGTCGGTATCCACTTTATCGGGCTATAGTTTGGTTAACGAAATTGCGGGGGCATCCTACGGCATGGCCATGATTAACCTGAAACCATGGGATGAGCGCAAAGAATCGTTAGAGGAGATTATTGCCACGCTGACAGCGAAAACCAAAAACATAGGCGATGCATCTATCCAGTATTTTCCGCCGCCAACGGTGCCAGGCTTTGGCAACTCCAGCGGTTTCGAGATTAGGGTGCTTGACCGTACCGGCCAGGGCGATTTGCAAAAAGCAGCCAAAGTAACTAAGGATTTTGTGGATGCGCTAAATGCCTCGCCCGAAATTTCCGGCGCGTTTACCAGCTTCGACCCCAATTTTCCGCAGTACATGATCTCTGTAGATCAGCAAACGGCCGCTCAAAAGGGAATTACAGTTGATAAAGCGATGTCGACCCTGCAAACCTTAATGGGTAGTTTTTATGCATCCAACTTTATCCGCTTTGGACAAATGTATAAAGTGATGGTGCAAGCCGCACCCGAGTACCGCGCCCGGCCCGAGGATGTTTTAAACCTGCAGGTTAAAAACGATAAGGGCGAAATGGTACCCTTTTCCACCTTTGTTAAAATGGAAAAGGTTTTTGGCCCCGAGCAACTTACCCGCTACAACATGTACACGTCGGCCATGGTTACCGGCGATGCGGCTAAAGGTTTCAGCAGCGGCGATGCCAATGCCGCTATTGAACGGATAGCCAAACAAAAGCTGCCCAAGGGCTACACCTTTGAGTGGTCGGGGATGACGAGGGAACAAATCTTATCGGGCAACCAGGCTATTTATATTTTTATCATCTGCTTAATATTTGTTTACCTGCTGTTAGCCGCGCAGTACGAAAGCTTTTTGCTGCCGCTGCCCGTTATCCTATCGTTACCTACAGGTATTTTCGGCGCCTTTTTCTTTTTAAAGATATGTGGGTTGGAAAACAATATTTATGCGCAGGTAGCCCTGGTAATGCTTATTGGCTTGCTGGGCAAAAACGCCATCCTGATAGTAGAATTTGCCATCCAAAGGCAAAAAGAGGGGTTATCGATAGTTAAAGCCGCAATTGAAGGCGCAGTATCCCGCTTACGGCCCATCCTGATGACATCGCTGGCATTTATTGCGGGTTTAATTCCATTATGTATTGCCGATGGTGCAGGGGCAATGGGCAACCGGTCAATAGGTACTGCTGCGGCAGGAGGAATGCTGATGGGCACCATCTTCGGTGTAATATTAATACCCGGCCTGTATGTAATATTTGCCGGATTAGCAGCGCGTAAACATAAAACGCCCGAAGAGCCACTTACCGAAATGCACCATGAAATGGAAATTGTTAACTAATGAAAAAGCTACTCATGCTAAAAAAAGCAAATTTATATATCCTGAATACCGCGTTTTTATTGATTTTAACGGCAGGTTGCAAAACATACAAGCCTGTTACAGGTTCGGATGCGGCCGCAAATTTACCCGGCACATTTGGCAACAGCACGAATACTGTAACCATAGCAGCCTTACCCATCAGCCAGTTTTTTGCCGATCAAAAACTCATCAGCCTTATTGATACCGCGCTAAAGGCCAGCCCGGATATCCTTACGGCGTTGCAGCGGGTAGAAGCGTCGCGTGCCAACCTCAGGTTCAGCGCGTCGAAACTATTACCAACCGTTAACATAGCGGCCAATGCCGGGCTGGAAAAATATGGTGATTATACGCAGAACGGCGTTGGTAATTACGATACCAATTTTTCGCAAAACATTAACAGCAAGCAGCACATCCCCAACCCAACGCCCAATTATTTCCTGGGCTTCCAAAGTTCATGGGAGGTTGACCTGTGGGGTAAATTAGGCAACCAAAAAAAGGCTGCCTTTGCCCGTTTCCTGGCCAGCCAAGGCGGGTACCGGCTAATTACCACGCAGCTTACGGCACAAATAGCCGGGCTATATTACCAATTACTGGCGCTTGATGCCGAGTTGGCCATCATCAAAAAAAACATAGCGCTACAGGATAACGCGCTGGAAATTGTAAAAATTCAAAAACTGGGCGGCCGCGCTACCGAGCTTGCCGTACAACAATTTGAAGCCCAATTGGCGCGGACCAAAGGCCTGCAATACACAACCCTGCAGCAAATAACCGAAACCGAAAACCAGCTTAATTTTTTATCAGGCAGTTTTAGGGGGAAAATTACAAGGGATACCGCTATCATGAAAATTGCTTTACCGGTAATTATCGGGGCGGGAGTTCCGTCGCAGTTATTGCTTAACCGCCCCGATATCCGTGCTGCCGAGCTGGAACTCGCGGCCATGAATGCCGATATTAAAGCGGCCAGGGCCAGCTTTTTCCCTACACTTACCTTAACGCCATACGCGGGCTATAACAGCTTTAACGCGGGTTTACTATTCAACCCCGGCTCATTTACCTATGGATTGATTGGTGGGCTTACAGCGCCTATATTTAACCGCAAGGGCATAAAGGCCGAGTATGAACGTACTATTGCCGAAGAAAAGATAGCGGTTTACAATTACCAGAAAACTATCCTATCCGGTTTCCAGGAGGTTAACAACAACCTGAGCGGCATCAGCAATTACAAACAGGCTTTTGAATTTAAACAACAGGAGCTGCAAGCGCTCAATAACGCCCTATCGGTAGCCAATGATCTTTACCTGGTTGGCCGCGCCAATTACCTGGAGATTATTACCGCCCAACGCAGCGTACTGGATGCCGAACTGGAACTAACCAACATTAAGCGAAATATATTTTTAAGTTCGGTAAATTTGTACCAGGCCGTAGGCGGGGGGGGGGCGGTAGGCTATTTAACAATTGTGGGTAATATAAAAGCCCTGGTTTGTTATGGAACCTGGGCTTTTGTGTTGAGTAGCTAAAATGCACAAATTATCTTATCAATTGCTGCCTGATCAATACGACTACAGCTGATATTATTAAAAACAGGAACAAAACTGCTGAGATGGACGCAGCAACTACTTTAAAATTATCGTGATTAGCCAGGCCTAAGCTTATGCTGTTTATATTGATGCTGAGCATTACCATAAACAATGGCACAAAAACAGCCACAAACGTGCGTTGTTGTTTTGTCATGATCTAAAATATTGATATCGCGATAAGAAACTAATACCAAGATTACCTTTTCTTCAAAAATTCGGTTTTAAGCACAATGCTCATGCCGTCAATTTTGCAGTCAACTTCTTTGTCATCATCCGTAAGGCGGATTTTTTTTACCAGCGTGCCTTGTTTAAGCGTTACGCCGCCGCCTTTAACTTTTAAACTTTTTATCAGCGTTACCGAGTCGCCATCGTTCAGGATGTTGCCGTTGCTGTCTTTTACGTTTGATTCTGCCATTGTGTATTCGTATTAAAGTAAAAAGCCCGATACAAATACCGGGCTTTTTGATGTTATTTAAATTTAAAAAGCTACAAGGAAAATTCCTGTCAATCCTGTAAAATCCTTAAATCGTGTTATTATTTGGTAACGTACATTACCTCTTTAACGGCTTTAACAACCCTTTCAGGGTTTGGCAGGTATTCCTGTATTAAGGTTGGTGCATAAGGCAATGGCACATCGCCACCCATAATACGCAGGATAGGTGCATCAAGGTAATCAAAAGCATCTTTTTGAACTTTAAAAGCTACCTCGGTAGCAATTGAACCTAAAGGCCAGCTTTCTTCAATAATTACCAAACGGTTTGTTTTTTTAACCGAGTTGATTACTGTTTCGTAGTCAATAGGGCGCACAGTACGTAAATCTATCACTTCGGCGTTGATGCCTTCTTTTGCCAACTCGGCAGCGGCTGCAATAACCACTTTCATGATCTTGCCGAAACCTACCAAAGTTACATCGGTACCTTCTGTTACCACTTTGGCTTTACCCAATGGGATATAGTATGTTTCTTCAGGAACTTCGCCTTTATCGCCATACATCAATTCCGACTCCATAAAAATAACCGGATCGGGATCCAATATTGCAGATTTTAATAGGCCTTTTGCATCGTAAGGGTTTGATGGAACAACAACCTTTAAACCCGGGCAGTTGGCATACCAGTTTTCGAAGCACTGTGAGTGCTGTGAGCTAAGCATACCTGCATTACCGGTTGGGCCGCGGAAAACGATTGGCACAGAAAACTGGCCACCGCTCATTGACATGATTTTGGCCGCACCGTTGATGATCTGATCGATAGCCACTAACGAAAAGTTAAAGGTCATGAATTCGATGATCGGGCGTAAGCCATTCATAGCCGAACCAATGCCGATACCGGCAAAGCCTAATTCAGAGATGGGCGTATCGATAACGCGTTTAGCACCAAATTCATCCAGCATACCCTGGCTTACTTTGTAAGCGCCATTGTATTCGGCAACCTCTTCACCCATCAGGTATATATTTCCGTCGTTGCGCATTTCTTCGACCATAGCCTCACGTAGCGCTTCTCTGAATTGTATTTCTCTCATTATATTGTATAAAATGATGTTTTTTGCGACCGCAAATATAATCACTAATGTGTGAAATGCAATTGCCGCCCACGCAGTTTACATTTTTAGTACAGATATTTTACAAATTGTACTTACATTGCCTGTATAAACCCTGTCGCAATGAAATTCCCATCCATAAAAACGCTCGCCGAAAGCTTTTTATCTACCTTAAAGCGCTACCCATTTGAATTTTTATTCGCGCTGATTGGCACCATTGCCGGCACCGTTGAAGTTGAACTGCGCCATTTGAACAGGGTACATGAAGGCTGGCTTATGCGCGGGGTGATGACGGCCAACCTGGGTTTGCTTCTTAGTCTTTCGGCAACATTATTTACCCAAAGCCGGGTAATGAGCCGGCCAACAAAACTGTTGGTAAAAATTATAACAGCCTTATTTGCCGCATCGCTTGTTTTTATAATAGATCCCACCTCCCGGGAGGCAGACTATATCCGTTTTTTCCTGCTATCGCTTTCGTTTCATTTGCTGGTTGCCTTTGCGGCATTTACGGATAAGGGGCAGGTTAATGGGTTTTGGCAATTTAATAAAACATTGTTTTTGCGTTTTTTAACCAGTGTATTGTATGGTCTAGTTTTGTTTTTAGGGATAGCTGCCGCCATCGCTGCTACTAACTTTTTATTCAACTTTAAGTTTGAGTGGGATACTTATGCCATACTTTGGGTTTGGATAGTGGGCTTGTTTACCACCACCTTTTTCCTGGCTGGCGTTCCTGCCGATACGCGAGCGCTTAACGACGATTTGAGCTACCCCAAAGCATTGAAAATATTTACCCAGTTTGTATTGATCCCGCTATCAACCATATATGTGCTTATTTTATTAGCATACGAGATTAAGATCATTACACTTTGGAGCCTGCCAAAAGGCCTGGTATCAAATCTTATTTTAAGCTATGCGGTGTTTGGAGTGCTGTCATTATTGCTGATATATCCCATTCGTGAACATGATGGCAATAAATGGATCAAAATTTATTCGCGCAGCTTTTATTTTTTATTGATCCCCCTATTGGGCCTCCTGTTTGTGGCGGTAGGCGCAAGGGTTTTCATGTATGGCATTACCGAATGGCGCTATTTTTTAATCGCGCTTGCCTGCTGGCTGTTGTTTATTTCCGTTTATTTTTTAGCATTTAAAAAGCAGAATATAAAGCTTATCCCGATCTCGTTATGTATAGTAACCATTTTATCTGTGTACGGCCCGCAAAGCGCTTTTACGGTTAGTATGTATTCGCAAAAGCGCATTATAATTAAGTTTTTTGAAAAGCACAATGCGTTGAAAAACGGCAAATTCATCGCGGTTGATAGTACAAAGGTGAGCGAAAAAGACGGCAGTAAAGCTGTGGCATCTTTAAATTATTTCATTTATAAATACGACATCACACCTTTGCAGCCGTATTTTAATAAGGATCTTACCGCACTGTCCGATTCGTTAGGTAGGTTGAAAAGCCGGGACTGGCGTACCACGGGCGATTATGGGCGGAGAGAGTTAAGGGAAAGTAAGTATGAGTGGGCCCGAATTTACCTTGGCCTGCATCATTTTGAAACCTGGTACAACGAGAATGATAACGTTATGACCTATTACTATACATTTAGCAAAAAAGAAAAAATAATGGTTGTAGATGGTTATGATATAACCCTCGCCGCCGATGAGTATGCTGATACCCTGACTAATAATTTTAACGGCATTCAAATTAAGCAAACACAACCGGTGAACGGGTCATTTACCTTAAAACTCAATAGCGAAACTTTTAATTTCAGACCTTTTGATGTTGCCCATAAATTTCTGGCAGATACAGCAACGCTCAATAAATATCACACCCCAACAGATTCTGAGTATTATAAAAACTACGATTTGCCTGCAAGCGAGACTTTACTTGTCAAAGAAACGGCTAAGTATAAAGTTGCCTTCCAGATCAATAGTATAAATTTTAATATTACAGGAAAAGAAAAGCCGACTGATATAAAAATATCAGGCATCTATTTAATTAAGATCAAATAGATGCTCAGTAACCTTTAATTCACGTGTATTACCACTGGCAGCCCTTGCATTTCCTTAACCGATTTGGCCATCCGTTTAATAAACAAGTAATTGGTTGTGCCGCCAATAACGGCGCCAACAACCGGCACCAACCTTTCGGCAGTGCGTACGCCCAGGTTGAGGATTATTTTTTCGGCTACGCTTTCCATCATGGTTTTGCTGAGGGCAATGCCGGTTTCTACTTTAAAAGATATAGCTACCAGTTTCATAAACTCATCGAACCCCATTTGATAGCTGCCCCTGTTATGGTACATAATAGCCATAGTAACCCTGAATTGCTGGGTTATCAGGTTAAGCACATCAACAGGCATACCTATCACCATGGTTAAAACACCGCCGCTCCCCGATATCGCGCCGCTGCCGGCAGCCATAATTGCGCACTGGTTTATAAATTTATCAAGGCCCAGTTTGTCAACACCCTTTTTTACGTTCAATTGGTCGATATGATCAAACACCTGTTTAAACCCATCGTGCGATAATTGTTCGGAATAGTGTTTTATATCGGTGCCTATTTGCTTTAATGATTTCATTTTAATTGATTTATGTAATAAAGGGCAAGCCCTTATATATTGATATGCTATTCCCGTGCCAGTTTATAAAGCCTGTAAAAATGGCGCGGATAGGTAGTTGTTTTGTAATTTAAGTTGCCCCGCAGGTTGTTAAACATATAAGTATCATGGTTGTTTAGTAAATTTGTGGTTCATAAAAATTTTAAGCCCAGTTGAAAAATAACATTCTTATTGTTGATGATGTACACCCCATATTTATGGAGCAGGCCGAAGCCAAGGGTTATACATGCGATTACAGGCCAACCGTAAAAACCGAGGAAGCTTTACAAATTATAGGCGATTACGCGGGCCTGGTTATCCGATCAAAATTCCAGGTAACCAAACAAGTTTTTGATTTGGCCACCAACCTGCAATTTATAGCCCGAGCCGGTGCCGGTATGGACAACATTGACGAGGCTTACGCCGCCGAAAAAGGCATTAAACTGATTAACGCGCCCGAAGGCAATTCCGATGCTGTTGGCGAACATGCCATAGGTTTATTGCTATCACTAATGAATAATTTTAACCGGGGTGATGCCGAGATCAGGAATGGCAAATGGGAGCGGGAAGGCAACCGCGGTTACGAACTGAAAGGGAAAACCGTAGGCATTATTGGCTACGGCCACATGGGGCATAGCTTTGCCCGTAAGCTATCGGGCTTCCAGGTTGATGTAATTGCCTATGATAAATACAAAACCGGCTTTAGCGACCGCTATGCGCGCGAAGTAAGCATGGAGCAAATAGTAAAACTAAGCGATGTACTAAGCATACACGTACCGCTTACATCAGAAACCAATGGGTTGATTGATGACGAATACCTGTTTCACTTTAAAAAACCGGTATTTTTTATTAATACCTCACGGGGCAAAACAGCAAAAGTGAGCAGCGTATTAAAAGCCATTAAAGAAGGTAAAATACTGGGAGCAGGGCTGGATGTGCTTGAAGTTGAAAAATTCCCTACCCTGGCCGAGCAGGCCTGGTACGATGAGTTGCGCCAAAGCGGCAAGGTTATCCTAAGCCCCCACGTTGCCGGCTGGACGTTTGATTCGTACCGGAAGATAAGTGAAGTGATGGCGGAGAAACTCCCGAATTTGAAAATTTGAGGATTTGAAAATTTGAAAATGATTAAATGAGGCCCCGCTTCAGAGCCGGAGATGTTGGTTAGAGTGGTTGATTAGGGTGAGTGGTTGATTAAGTTGACTAAGGCCCTATAAACGATGCAAAAACTTAATCAACCTAATCCAACTTAATCAACCACTCACCCCTCAAATAAATTTGCATATTAAAACTTAAATCACTTATCTTCGTTTAATACTAAACAAGACTATGTAGGCATGGCCCATATAGTCTTGTTTGTTTTTATAGTCGTTGCGTCCTTCTTAAAAAAGGGAGGGCGGTTTTTTTTGGACAACCAATAGGATAAATAATAATTAATTTACGTGTTATGGCAGAGGTATCATACTTTACCAAGGATGGTTTAGAAAAACTAAAAGAAGAGTTACAAAGGTTAAAAACAACCGGCCGGTCGGATATATCAAAACAAATTGCTGAAGCGCGCGATAAAGGTGACTTGTCTGAAAACGCCGAATACGACGCCGCTAAAGAAGCTCAGGGCTTGCATGAAGCTAAAATTTCGCAAATGCAGGAAGTGTTGGCCAACGCCCGCTTGCTGGACGAATCAAAACTGGATACATCAAAGGTATTGGCATTGTCAATAGTAAAAATAAAAAACCTTAAAAATGGTGCCACCATGAGCTACCAGCTGGTTGCCGAAAGCGAGGCCGATATGAAGGTTGGTAAAATTTCGGTAGCATCGCCCATTGCCAAAGGCCTTTTAGGCAAAAAAGTAGGCGAAAAAATTGAGATCACCGTACCGGCCGGTAAAATTGAATTTGAAATACTGGAAGTTAGTCGTTAGTTATTGGTTGATTAGGTTGATTGAGTTAGCCTTCCGTAAACTTAATCAACCTCTCACCTAATCAACTTAATCAACCTCAAAATGAACATCTTTTCAAAAATTATAGCAGGCGAGATTCCGGCGTACGTTGTTGCCGAGAGTAATGAATTTTTAGCTTTTTTAGATATCAATCCGCTGGCCGAAGGACATGTGCTGGTGATTCCGAAAAAAGAAGTTGATTACATTTTCGACTTGGATGACGAAACTTATACCGGCTTGCAAATATTTGCCAAAATTGTGGCTACGGCCATTAAAAAGACTATACCATGCAAAAAGGTAGGGGTGGCAGTTATCGGCCTCGAAGTGCCGCATGCACACATCCACCTTATCCCCATGAACAGGGTTGATGATCTTAATTTCTCGAGGCCCAAACTAAGTTTTAGCGCCGAAGAATTGAGTGTTACAAAAGATAAGATCAAAGCAGCGTTTTAAACACTCGCCTGCATTAGTTTGTAAAAAACATAACGGGGGTATTGCATAAAGCAATACCTTTTTTTATTTGCCCCCCCAAAGGCCAAACCCTTCCATGATTCACTTGGCTTTGGTTAATAAGGAAATATCAGCAATGGTATTGTAATATGCCCCGGCAGTGCTTCGGTCAAATAATCCCCAATGATTTCTTTAAAATGATAACGGTGGTTAACAAGCACCAGCACATCGTTATGCATTCCGTTAATTATCACATCAACGGCCTTACTAATATCTTTTTCCCTGATGTTGTTAAAGCCAACCGGGTAACTATGTATGTGGTTTACAACCTGTTCGGTAAACATTCGCTGACTATAACTTTCCTCAATATCCGGAATTCCTTTGGCCGACAAATGTGCTACAGATACGCTGGCCTGCATCGGTTCGGCCAGTTGAACAAGGTATTTTACAACGGCAGCGCGGCAATACCGTAAATCGGCCATATAAGTTATATGTTGTATGTTTTTTAATGCCCAGTTTTCGGGCACTATTAGCAGCGGACACTGCACTTTATTCAATACGCTTTGGAGGTTCAATAAAGGTTGTCGGGGTCCATCTTGCATCGTGGCTCCACTTCCGCTCACCATTAGCCAAATATTTTTTTTGATTATCATTGCGGCCAATTGCGTAGTATCAAAATCCACGATATCCTCAGCCGATATTTCGGGCTGGTAAGCCGCCGCGTCATGGCTAAGCTCATTTAGCAATCTTACTATGGGTTCCCTGGCAATCAACAACGATTGTTCAATATGATGCCCGGCCATCACTTTTGCCATTGCGTTAACCTTATAGGTGTTGGCGACTAAAATATTGGCTTGTACCGCCTGAGCAATAGCAAATGCCTGTTTTGATGCGTGAGCCGCAGAAACAGAGCCATCATTAATTACAATAATCGTTTTCATGGTGTCGGGTTTATAATTTTCTGTTGTAAAGTTCATAAATGCTTTTCACAGGAAACATGACGCCGGTCACTCTATAAATTGCTTGTGATCACCTACTAACTTGTCATCGGAGTTGTAATATCCATGGAGGGGAAAACAGTTCTGGTAAAATGCAGCAAGAAGATCATCAGGAGATCGCGTCGACAACACAGATCGGGCCCTGGTAAAACGGAATCATCGATTGTCAATTTTTTTCGAACCGGCCTGTTTTTTTATCAAGATTGATCTTGTAAATAATCAGCTCCACTTTTTCACCCACATCGCTGTCGTTTTCGGTTATCCCATGCGAAGGATGATTGGCCGGGTGGCTGGCCATGGGCATTATGCGATGTATAATTCCCTGCATCAGGCGAGCCTTTTCGTCCATATCGGTTACCTCTTCAAAACGCCCCCAGGCCACAACGCTTTTCCAGCTGAATATGCTTTGGATCTCATCTACTTCAAAACACACCTCCGGGTTCTGTCGCATCATTTCAATCTTTTTACCATTTGCCGAATGGCTGTAGATATATGGCGCACTGTAAACGTAATTTATCGGGACAATATAAGTAGTACCGTCGGCATGGCATGCTAAACGACCGGTAACCTGCTGTTTCAGCAAACTTTCAATCTGTATGTCTGTAAGTGCTCCCAACATGATCTTAAATTTTAAACGTTATGGAATGATTAACAACGTCAAAAGTAGGTGCCCGCCACAGGATAAAAAATGATTGTTTTATTGTTAAAAAGTGATGCATATCACTACCCAACGGCTAAGGGCGAGGTACTGGAGTAAATATAGGATCAAGCAGAATAATTGATTTTACTGATCCCCCCTTTTTCCATATCTGGTTCGCTTTGGAAGGGCTTTAAAACCAAAAGCCTTTAAATCATATGACTTAAAGGCTTCTGAACATTTTTAAATGTTTTTAGCGGAATGGACGGGACTCGAACCATTCGCGTAATGCATTATATTCCAAGCATATATGTCTTACAAATCCTTATAGTCACCGCGCAGGTCACGGGTTAACTTTGAGGTTTATTGAGTCGATTTAAAGAACTTTTGATAAATCAAATGTACGATTTTGACCCGAACTCACGGTCATAAAGTTTACCTTTATTTTATGATTTATAAACTTTATAGAAAAGCTACCGGCGAAGATGCCGGTCAGGTTTTAGCCATTATTTCAGAGGACGAAAGTAAAATTATTGACGACTTTGAAGTCTATCTGATTACCAATAGTTCCCCCGTTGAATTGAAAGCTTATAAAGGCAATGATATTAAAGTTTATGGTGAAGTGGATAAAACACACCAAAATGACCCCTTTTGGCCCACTCAAAAAGGCCCCCTTTGCCAGTTGAAAGTGACCACGTTCGCCAAAGCAAAGTGACCCCTCTTGCCAGACGAAAGTGACCCCTTAAAAGAGATTAAAGTAATGTACTGATAGGTTTCTTCGGACAAGGTTTTTGTTTAGCTTTTTAGATAAACAAAAACCAGCGAATACATGTCCAATAAACCGATCAAGATGAATAGATTACGACAGATCATCCGTTTGTACTGTCAGGGTACAGGGATCAAAACGATCCACGGAATGGTGGGTATCTCCCGAAACACCATTAAAAAGTATGTCCGTGTGTGGCACTCATTGGGCATGACGCACGAAGAGTTTGGCGCCAGAAGTGATAGTGAACTTGCTGTGTTGTTTACCACTCCGGAGGCCAAAGTCACCAGCAGCCCACGTATGCAGGTATTGGAGGCCCTGCTTCCAGAGATCAGCAAGCGGCTTAAAAAGAAGGGCGTAACCCGTGAGATGCTGCATGCTGAGTATATAGAAAAGCACCCGGATGGCTACGCCCGTTCACGGTTCAATAATACGGTTCATACCTATCTTCAGCTTTCCAAGCCTGTTATGCATATCGACCACAAAGCTGGGGATAAGATGTATATCGACTTTACAGGCAGTAAGCTGCAACTCACCACATCCCAGGATGATACAGCGCATGATGTGGAGGTGTTTGTTGCCATTCTGGGCTGTAGCCAGCTTACGTATGTGGAAGCTGTAGAAAGCCAGCGAAAAGAAGACCTGATCAAGGCATGTGAGAATGCGTTACACTATTTCGGTGGAGTTCCTGGTGCCATTGTTCCTGATAACCTGCGTTCCGCGGTAACCAGGGGGAGCAAATACGAAGCGATATTGAATGATGAGTTTGCATCCTTTGCAGAGCATTATGCTGTTACTGTTGTTCCTGCACGTGTTTACAAGCCGCGTGATAAGGCTTTAGTAGAAGGAGCGGTTAAGTTGATTTACCGCAGTATATATGCCCGGCTGGAAGGCCGTAAGTTCAGTGACCTTGAGTCGCTGAATTCCGCTATACGCCCTGCTTTGGAGATCCATAACAACAAGCCTTTCTCCGGGCGAACTTATTCCCGCAGGGAGCAGTTTGAGGAGATCGAACGGAATGCGCTGGGCCAGCTCAACCCGCTGCGCTACGAGGTCAATAAACAAGTTATGGTTACCGTGATGAAGAACGGCTACGTTCGTTTAGGAGAAGATATCCACTATTACAGTGTGCCTTACAACTACATCGGAAAGAAAGTGAAGGTCTTGTATACCTCCATTGCGGTCAAGATCTATTACCAATATACGCTGATCGCTTCTCACCGCCGTAACCGGATCAAATACCGTTATACCACAGATGAGAACCACCTGGCCTCACAGCATCGCTATACAACCGAATGGTCACCCGAAAAGTTCATCCAGGAAGCAGAAGCTATCCATGAAGATGTAACCCGGTATATCATCAAAGTACTGGAACATAAGGTTTATCCCGAGCAGGCTTATAAGTCATGTTCCGGTATCCTGAGTTTTGCGCGCCGTGTCGGTGCGGGAAGATTGGCCGATGCGTGCCGATGGGCCGACAGCCTTGGCCAGTACAACTACCCGGTTATCGAAGAGATCCTCAGGAAACGCCTGGACCAGTTACAGCACGACGACGAACCGGTGTCGATCCCCGCCCATAAGAATATCAGAGGAAAAGAATATTACCAGTAAACCCCATAAAACATAGAACAAATGAATAATGAAACATTAGACAAGATGCGTCAGCTTCGCCTTTACGGCATGTATGATGCCTTTAAAACCAATCTGGAGACTTCAGTGAAAGAATCGCTTACAGCCGATCAATTCATCGCCCTGCTGGTCGCCAGTGAATGGGACGACAGGCGTAACCGTTACGTAGAAAGGGCCATCAGGAGCGCAGGCTTCCGCTATAAAGCTTCGCTGGAACAGATCGACTACGCTATCGACCGTGGCCTGGAAAAGAACCAGGTCCACAGGCTTGCAGCCCTGGACTTTGTTAAGGAGCATAAGGACCTGTTCATTACCGGTTCCACCGGTACAGGTAAAAGCTACCTGGCAACGGCGCTTGGCTATCAGGCCTGTCAGAATGGATACAAGGTAATGTACGTCAATACCGCTAAGCTTATGGGCCAGCTGAAGCTGGCCAAAGCAAAGGGTACCATTCTGGCGGAACTGAAAAGAATAGAACGGGCCGATCTGCTGATATTGGATGACTTCGGGCTACAGCCTTTTGATGCACAGAGCAGGGCTTCTCTGCTGGACATAATAGAAGACCGGCACCAAAAGCGCTCTACGGTAGTCACTTCGCAGATACCAGTTAAGGAATGGTATGATATTATTGGTGAGAAAACCATCGCTGACGCGATACTTGACCGCATTGTTCACCACTCATTAAGGGTCGAATTGTATGGCGAATCACTAAGGAGAAGAAACTCTAAATCAGAAAATGTATTTTTGTAAAAATAATAGTTGTTAAACCGGACAAAAACATCCGCTCTCAGGAGCCTATCTGTACAACAACTTTACTCTCTTTCAAACCCTAACTCAGAGGGGTCACTTTAGATTGGCGAAGAGGGGTCAACATCAGTGGTATATCCATCAGTGGTATATCCA
>NZ_JBFUIJ010000055.1:0-35082 GCF_056401935.1 Mucilaginibacter sp. P4_D1 | reverse complement strand
ATATAGTTAGGGGCGATAAAATTAGTAATTTTAGTATTGGTAAATATATGGGTTACGGGGTGTACCCGCGCTATTTTAGTGTATCAATACCGAACACTTGATGTAACAGAAGCGTACGCCTTAAACTGGTAATAAGTATTTAAATTGCTGAAAAACAGTGTTTTAATTTGTGGCATGTGTTTTTGTAACCATTATTCAAAATATCATAAACTACAGTGGACAGAAAAATTGAGAAAAAGACCTGGAACAGCAAACGAATATTAACTATTGCTGGTATTGCAGGCATAATTTTATTAATAGGGGGCAGTATTTATTTTACATCGGGCAAAAGCAAATTAGATGTTGATACCGAACGCATAACTATCAGTACAATAACTAAAGGCCCGTTCCAGGAGTTTATACCTGTTAACGGTACCGTGATGCCATTGACCACCATTTTTCTTGACGCAACAGAAGGCGGCGAGGTTGAAGAGCGCTATGTTGATGATGGTGCCATGCTGAAAAAGGGAGATCCGATACTGAAACTAAGCAACGTTGACGAAGAGCTTAACCTGGCTACACAGGAGTCGGCAGTATTTGCAGAGCAAACTCAGATGCAAATTTCACATAACAATGCCAGCCAGGCTACCATTAATAAATTAAACACCATGGCCGATGTAGATAATGCCTACAAGGAAGCCAAAAGGATTTATGATCTTAATAAAAAGCTTTATGAACAAAAAGCTTTGGGTTTGCAGGATTACCAATCGGCAAAAAATAATTATGAATACCAGGTAAACCGCAGGAAACTGGCTATCCAGATATTGAAACAGGATACCACCCTGGTAAAACAGCAGGACCAGCAATCGCAGGAGCATTATGCCCAAATGAAAACAGCATTGGCCCTAATGCGTAAAAAAGTAGCCAGCCTTACCCTAACGGCGCCTATTGACGGCCAGTTAACTAACCTTGATGCCGAAGTTGGCCAAAGCAAAACCAAAGGCGTACGTTTAGGCCAGATTGACGTACAATCGGGCTTTAAAGTACGGGTTGATATTGATGAGCATTACTTATCACGGGTGTTTCCGGGTTTAAAAGGCGATTTTCAGTTTGCCGAAAAAACATATAACATGGTAATTAAAAAGGTTTTTACAACGGTAACTGCCGGCAGGTTCCAGGTTGATATGCAATTTGTAGGCGATGTGCCTAAAGGGATTCGTAAAGGGCAAACGCTACAGGTTAGATTGGCCCTGAGCGATGAAACCACAGCAGTACTGGTGCCTAAAGGCGGCTTTTTCCAGCAAACCGGTGGCAACTGGATATTTAAAGTAGCCGAAGACGGTAAGCGTGCTTACAAAGTAAACATTCAGCTTGGCCGCCAAAGCCCTGACTATTTTGTGGTAACCGATGGCTTGAATCCCGGCGATAAGGTAATTACATCCAGCTATGAAACATATGGCGATATACAGGAACTGGTGCTTAAAAAGTAAGCCCACCCGGTCTCGCCTGAGGGGAAGAGCTAAAAGAAGGGTTTAAAATGAAACCGGTAGAAAATTTCCCCTTAATTGGGTGGAGATTTATAGGGCCGGCACTTAGATAAAAATTTGCGGCTGCAACGAAACGCTGATGCTAAACGTCATATAAACAGATAATTAATTTAATAAATAATAATATAAACCAAATCAAACAAACATCGTCTGCCGAAAGGCAGATTATTCAGGAGGGGCAAATGATAAAAATTACTAATCTCGAAAAATTTTACCGCACAGAAGAGGTAGAGACCATAGCCTTAAACAAGCTATCAATTGAAATTGCTACGGGCGAGTTTGTGGCCATAATGGGCCCGTCTGGCTGTGGTAAATCAACATTGTTAAATATCCTGGGCATGTTGGACGACCCGGATGAAGGCAGCTACGTTTTTAACGATATTGAAGTAGCACATTTTACCGAGCGTAAACGCGCCGATTTGCGCAAGCACAACATCGGCTTTGTTTTCCAGAGCTTTAACCTTATTGACGAGTTAACCGTATTTGAAAACGTTGAATTACCGTTGATTTACACCGGGGTACCATCGGCCGAGCGTGTTAAAAGGGTAGAAGAGGTGCTGGATAAAATGCAGATTATGCACCGCCGTAACCACTATCCGCAGCAGTTATCGGGCGGTCAGCAACAACGTGTGGCCATTGCCCGTGCAGTTGTAAACAAGCCAAAACTAATCCTGGCGGATGAGCCTACCGGTAACCTGGATAGTACCAATGGTAACGATGTAATGGAACTGTTAACCGACCTGAACGAGCAGGGTACAACCATCATCATGGTTACGCACTCTGAGCATGACGCCCGTTACAGCCACCGCATTATCAGGTTACTTGACGGCCAGGCCGTTGTAGAAAACATTATGGTATAAAACCAAAAGTGTCGTCTGCCCCAATAAAAAGATAGTTTATATAAGTTAATGTTGTTAAAAGCTAATACCCCTCCGCGATGGAGGGGTAAGCTTGTTTTTGCCCTCTTTTAAGGCGGTCATTAGTCACTGGTCATTAGTCATTGGACTTGTTTGATGGACTATTCCGGATGTTGATGGCCATAGCGTACCAATAAACCCCGCTTGCAAATCACGAATGACAGCGCAGCGGAATGACCAATGACTAATGACCGATTAACATGATAAAGAATTATTTAAAGATTGCGTGGAGAAACCTGATCAGGAATAAGGGGTTCTCATTAACCAATATTCTGGGATTGACTATTGGCATGACGTGTTCCATCTTCATTTTTTTATGGGTGAAGGATGAGGTTTCGTTTGATAAGTTCCACACCAGCCATGACAATATTTATAAGTTAATGGCCAACCGGGATTTTAAGAACAGCATATTTACCGACGAGAATATGGCTTTCCCACTGGCCAAAGCCCTGGAAACCGGCAACCCGCAAATAAAATATGCGGTAATGACATCGCACCAGGAAACACACATGGCGCAGTATGGTAATGTAAAACTAAATAAAACAGGTTACCAGGTAAGCGATCAGTTTTTTAAAATGTTTTCGTGGAAGTTTATCAGGGGTGATGCTAAAACGCCTATTAATGATCCGCGGTCAATAGTTATTACCCAATCGGCCGCCAAAGCATTTTTTGGAAACGACGACCCTATCAATAAAGTAATTAAAATTGATAACCAGCTTAACTTTAAAGTTAGCGCCGTAATTGCCGATCCTCCGGGCAATTCTACCTTTCAGTTTGATTTTATAGCCCCTTTTGAATATTCATCTGCCGATAGTAAAGCCCGCATGCATGAGTGGACAAACTCATCTAATTTTGTTTTTATACAAGCTGTCCCCGGCACCAATCCGCAAGCTTTAGATAAGTATGTTAATGATGTTAAACACAAAAACGATACGCACGATGCTATAAGCACCTATTACACCTTCGCCATGAACAGGTGGCACCTGTATAGCGAATTTAAGGATGGTAAAAACATAGGCGGCATGATTGAGTATGTAAAAATGTTTACCGTAATAGCAATCATTATCCTCCTGATAGCCTGTGTAAACTTCATGAACCTATCAACCGCACGGTCAGAGAAACGCGCCAAAGAGGTAGGTATCCGCAAAACATTAGGATCGGATAAAAAACAATTAATTATCCAGTTCTTTTTTGAATCAATTATTCTTACCTGCATCGCCTTTGTATTTGCCATCGTAAGCGTATACCTGCTGATGCCGTTGTTTAATACGTTGGTGAGCAAAAACCTTCACCTCGCAATTTTCGACAGGTTCTTTTTAACAGGTATGGTAACTATTATCCTGTTTACCGGTGTTGTAGCGGGCAGTTACCCTGCGTTATACCTGTCGTCATTTAACCCGGTTAAGGTATTGAAAGGCACTTTTGCGGCTGGTAAAAGCGCAGTATTACCAAGGCGCATCCTGGTAATAGGGCAGTTTGTAATGTCGATATTGCTCATTTCGGCTACTATCATTGTGTACCAGCAAATTCAGCATATTAAAAGCCGCGGCATAGGATATAACCCCAATAACCTGGTAATGATACCATCATCGCAGGCGGTTGATAAAAACTATGTGGCCATTAAGCAGGAATTATTTAACACCAACCTGATTAGCGCCGTTACCCGTACATCTGCGCCTATAACTGAGGTTTGGTGGAAATCCGGATCGCCGGATTATGATGGCAAGCCTGCCGGCGCCATCATTTTTTCGGGCTTAAGTACCGATGTTGATTTTACCAAAACCATGGGCACCAAAGTGCTGATGGGGCGCGATTTTAACGCCACGCCCGGCGATTCGGCCGTGATGCTGTTAAATAAGGCCGCTGTTGATGCCATGAACCTTAAAAATCCTATTGGTATGGTAATGCGTTACGGTCCGCGTAAATATACTGTGGCCGGCGTTATTGAAAACATAGTAATGGAATCGCCTTATAAGCCTGTTGAGCCGTTGATGGTTTACTATAGTCCCAATGGATCAAACAGGGTAACTGTGCGGTTAAAAGATGGCGTAAAGCCACAGGCTGGCATACAAGCATTGCAAACCATTTTTAAAAAATATAACCCCGAAAATATTTTCGAATACCAGTTTGTTGACCAGGAATTTGGCAAAAAATTCATCACCGAAGAACTGATCAGCCGCATCACCAATATATTTGCCGGCCTGGCAATTTTTATCTGCTGTATTGGCTTAGCCGGCCTGGCGTCGTTCACCATCGAAAAACGTTTCCGCGAAATTGGTGTGCGCAAGGTATTAGGCGCATCGGTACAACAACTGCTGATGCTTATCTCGACCGAGTTTTTAAAGCTTGTACTGGTAGCCTTCGTAATTGCCGTACCACTATCGTGGTGGCTCATGAGCGACTGGCTTCAAAAATACACCTACCATATCAACATCAGCATCTGGTTGTTTGCCGCCGTTGGTATAATTATACTGGCGCTTACCCTGGTGGTAGTAAGCCTGAACACCCTTAAAGCAGCACTGGCAAACCCGGTGAAAAGCCTCAGGAGCGAGTAGGAGTGGTTCACTGGTTCATTAGTTCATTGGTGGAAGGCGGCGAGTTTGCACTGATAATTGGGTTGGTTCACTGGTTCATTGGTGGAAGGCGGCGAGTTTGCACTGATAAAAGCTGCATATAAGCTGGTAAATGCCGCGCCGTTTAAAGGCATTAAAAATTTAATAAACCAATAACTTTATACTTTTTGATGCAACGTTGTTAGTAATAGTATCGTCTTTATGATATTCAAACTTATCTCGGTTGTATGTTTAAAAATTTTATAAAAATAGCCTGGCGCAATTTGCTGCGTAACAAATCATTTTCATTAATCAATATATCGGGCCTGGCTATAGGTATGGCCAGCGCGGCGCTTATCCTGTTCTGGATCCAGAATGAGCTGAGCTACGACCAGTTTCATCAAAACCGCGACAGGTTGTACCAGGCCTATAACCGTGCTGTATTTGATGGCAAACTGTGGTGCTGGGGAACCACACCCAAGATCATGTCGAAAACTTTGAAGCAGGATTATTCTGCTGTTGAACAAAGCTGCCGCACAACATCGGCCAATTTCTTGTTCACCCTTGGCGATAAGCACCTGAACCTTAATGGTGATTTTACCGATCCTGATTTTTTGACCATGTTCAGTTTTCCGCTGGTTGAAGGCAATCCTAAAACGGCGCTTAATACCATCAACTCCATTGTTATTACACAAAAGCTGGCAAAAAAGCTATTTGGCGAACAAGACGCCATGGGGAAAGTGGTACGTATTGATAGCGTTGATCATTTTACGGTGACAGGGGTAATGAAAGATTTGCCCAACAACACTCGTTTTGATTTTGAATACCTGATGCCCTGGAGCTACCTTAAAAAAACAGGGGGCGATGATGAGTACTGGGGCAATAATTCGGTACAAACCTGGGTGCTTACTAAACCCAATGTAACCGAATCACAGCTTAATAAGCAAGTGCTCAATATTACCAAATCGCACTCCGATCAAAAAGACCAGGAAGTGTTTATGCACCCTGCCGCCAAATGGCATTTATATTCCAAATTTGAAAACGGTAAAATAACCGGCGGTAAAATTGAATCGGTAAGATTGTTTGCTGTTATAGCCGCGTTCATTTTATTAATAGCCTGTATTAATTTCATGAACCTGAGCACAGCCCGGAGCGAAAAACGTGCCCGCGAAGTTGGCATCATGAAAGCAATAGGTGCAAAAAAAGGCTCGATTATAACACAGTTTTTAGGCGAAAGTATCCTGATAGCTTTTATTGCGGGCGTAATAGCCATCGTTATTGTGCAAATCAGCATGTCGGGCTTTAACCAGTTAACAGATAAGCAATTGTTTGTGCCCTACGCAAGTGTTTATTTCTGGCTGGCCGGGTTAGGGTTTGTTTTGTTTACCGGCGTAATAGCGGGTAGTTACCCGGCTTTCTTCCTGTCGTCATTTAAGCCGGTTAGCGTGTTAAAAGGGACGTTTAAAAATGTAGACGCAGTAATCAGTCCCCGCAAAATATTGGTGGTGGTTCAGTTTATATTCGCTATTTTTCTTATCATTTGTACCATTCTTATCCGCGATCAGATGCAGTACGCTCAAAACAGGGACCTTGGCTACAAAAAGGACAACCTGGTGTACACCATGATGTCGGGCAGTATTGATAAAAATTTTAAAATGATCCGCAATGAGCTGGTAAGCAGCGGGGCGGCTGTATCAGTTACCAAGACCAATTCGCCGGTTACCCAACGCTGGAGCGACAGTTGGGGTTTTGACTGGAAGGGAAAAGATCAAAGCCAGAAAATAGATTTTATTATGTACAACACCGACGGCGACTTTGTAAAAACAATGGGGTTAAAAATAGCCGCCGGCAGGGATATCGATGTAAACACTTACCCAACAGACTCAACAGCCATATTACTCAACGAAGCTGCTGTAAAAGTTGTTGGTTTTAAAGACCCGATAGGGCAGGTGATCAAGCGCGACAACCACGATTTGGTTATAGTAGGTGTGATTAAGGATTTTATTATCGAATCGCCATATCAGCCTGTAAAAGCAATGATTATCCAGGGGCCAAAATCATGGTTCAACGTGGTACACTACAAGCTTAACCCCAATAACACCACAGCCCAAAACCTGAAACTTGCCGAAGGCGTTTTTAAGAAATATAATCCTGAATACCCCTTCGAGTATCATTTTGTGGATGACGAGTATGCTAAAAAATTCAGCGACGAGCAAAAAGTTGGCACCCTGGCCAGTTTGTTTGCTGGCTTAACCATCTTTATATCATGCCTCGGTTTATTTGGCTTGTCGGCCTATATGGCCCAAAACAGGCAAAAAGAGATCAGTGTACGCAAGGTGCTTGGCGCATCGGTATCAAACCTTACGGGCATGCTATCCAAAGAGTTTTTACTGCTGGTATTCATCGCCTTTGCCATTGCATCGCCAATTGCCTGGTGGGGCATGCACAAATGGCTGGAGGGCTATACCTACCGCATAACCATACGGGTATGGGTATTTATATTGGCAGGCGCTGGCACTGCCATAGTAGCGCTGCTAACCGTAAGCTTCCAATCGATCAAAGCCGCACTGGCCAATCCTATTAATAGTTTGCGGAACGAGTAGTGATTGAGGTTAAAAGCGAAAGTTAGGTTAAAGGATAAAGGCGAAAGGTAAAAGGTAGCTGCGTTAGCAGCATGTCCCAACCAGTGAATCAACCGGCGAAGCCCGGTTGTTTCACCTTTCACCTTTCACCTTTCACCTTTCACCTTTCACCTTTCACCTTTCACCTTTCACCTTTCACCTTTCACCTTTCACCTTTCACCTTTCACCTTTCACCTTTCACCTTTCACCTTTCACCGTGTATCATAATCGTACACCTACTGTTACGCCTGCGTACAGTTGTAAATTGAATTTTAAATTAACTATTTGATTTTCAGGTATTTTAATAATTGGTATATATTTTAAACTGCATTGCTGGTAATTACATCACAATGCTTAAAAATTATATTAAAACCGCCTGGCGTAGTTTAAAGCGCAATAAAATATTTTCGTTTATAAATGTGTTTGGTCTATCGGTTGGCCTGGCCTGCTGTATGCTGATAACCGCGTACGTATATAGTGAATTAAGTTACGACAGATACCCGCGGGATGCCGGGCAGATTTATCGCGTTGGTATTAAAACTATCGAAAACGCAGGAACAAGCGAGTACCCCAACGTAGATGTTGCCGTGGCCAAAGGCATTAAAGATCAATATCCGCAGGTTAGTGATGTAACCAGGCTTACCGGCCGCAGGCCATCGTTTATTGAATACAATGGCAAAAAGTTTAAAGAAGAACACCTGTTTATGGTAGACGCTAACTTTTTGCAGCTGTTTTCTATCCCCTTAATTGACGGCGAAACCAAAACCTGCCTGAAAGACCCCAACAGTACCGTAATAACCGCGGCATTTGCAAAAAAATATTTTGGCAGCGGGGCAGCTGTAGGTCAGTCTTTACTGGTAGATGGGGAGCCTTATAAGGTTACCGGGGTTATTGAAAAAGTACCCGACAATTCCCACTTTCATGGCGACGCGTTTTTTAGCATGAATAATTATGTAAGAACGGCGCAGCAAACCTGGAGCAACATTGGTTATTTTACCTACATAAAACTAAACAAGAACGCTGACCCGAAAAAACTGGAGTCGGCATTTCCGAATGACCTGGTCAAAAAGTTTGTAGTGCCCGAAATTGCCCATGACATGAATGTAAGCGTGGCCGAGGCAAGCAAATCTGTAAATACCTTCCTGTTTTATTTGCAGCCCTTAACTGATATTCACCTGCACTCGGCAACCAAATACGAGCTGGAAGCTAATGGCGATATCCATTACGTTTACATATTTGGTGTTTTGGCTATATTTATTTTGATGCTGGCCTGCATTAACTTTACCAATTTATCAACCGCCAGTTCGGCAAAACGGAGCAAAGAAGTTGGCATCCGTAAGGTATTAGGTTCAGAAAAAAGTGGACTTATTTCACAGTTCCTTACCGAATCGGTATTGCTTACACTGGGGGCCATGGTGTTGGCCATCGCGTTCGTGTATTTGCTGCTGCCGGTTTTTAATGACCTGTCGCGCAAGCATATCAATATTAGTTTCTTTGTGAGTTTCCAGGCCATAGTTACCGAGGTGTTACTTGTTTTTGTAGTTGGGGTTATAGCCGGTATTTATCCTGCATTTGTGCTATCGGGCTTCCAGATCATTGCCGTGTTAAAGGGCGGCTCGGGGACTACCAAACAGGCCAGCAAAAACTATTTACGCAGCGGGCTTATCGTTTTCCAGTTTGCAGTATCTACCGCGCTTATCATAGCCACATTTGTAGTTTACCAGCAATTGCACTACATGCAAAACAAAAAACTGGGCTATGATAAAGACCAGGTGCTGGTAATAAATGAAACTTACTCGTTACGCAACAACATTGACGCGTTTAAGCAGGAGTTACTGCGTAATCCGCAGGTTATAAATGCCACCGTATCCAGCAGTGTTCCCGGGTCGGGGGGCGGTATTGATGGCACACAGATAGATGCCAAGGAATTTAATGACAAAGGCGGCCATGCCGAAATTCATACAGATATATTTCATGTGGATGAACACTATATACCCACTTTAGGTATACAGATAGTAAAAGGCCGTAATTTTTATCCGTCGTACCCCGGCGATTCAATGGCCGTAGTTGTTAACGAGGCCCTGGTGCGTGATCTGGGATGGGGTAAAAGCGACCCGATAGGTAAAACCATTGTTCGCTCGGCAAGGGCTCAGTATACTGTTGTGGGAGTAGTTAAAGATTTTCATTATGTATCCACAAAGCAAAAGATTGCGCCACTGATGTTGTTGCCCGGCCATAGCATCAGTTCAATTATGGTTAAGGTAAAAACAAAAGATATTAAAAATCTTATTGCCGATATGCGCACGCAGTGGGACAGCTTTAAAACTGATTTACCTTTCAGCTATTCCTTCCTCGACGAAAAATTTGCATCGCTTTACGCATCCGAACAACAAACCGGCAAGATATTTACAGTGTTTGCCGTTGTTGCCCTGATAATAGCCAGCCTGGGCTTGTTTGGCCTGGCAGCATTCATGATCAGGCTAAGGGTTAAAGAAATAGGCATCCGTAAGGTTTTGGGGGCATCAACAGGCAGTATTACCACATTGTTATCAAAAGAGTTTTTAAAACTTATTGTAATAGCGTCGCTAGTATCATTCCCCATAACCTGGTACGCCATGAGCAAGTGGCTGCAGGAGTTTGCCTACCGCATAAGCATCCAGTGGTGGGTATTTTTATTAGCAGGCTGTATTGCGTTATTGGTGGCCGCAATAACCATCAGCTTTCAATCGGTAAAAGCGGCGCTGGCCAACCCGGTGAAAAGTTTGAGGAACGAGTAGGTGAGTTGTGAGTTGTGAGTTGTGAGTTGTGAGTTGTGAGAAATTGCCTGTCAATTTAGGAATTATAGTTTAAGGTTGTGATTTAGAGTTTTAGAATTAGGATTTAGAGTTTAGGATTTAGGTTTTAGGATTTAGAGTTTAGAATTTACCTACACAGTTATGATAAAGAATTATTTACGCAGTGCTTTACGGAACATTACCAGGCACAAATTTATATCGTTCATCAATACATTTGGTTTAACCGTTGGGTTAAGCTGCTGTTTGCTGATTGTGGTTTACGTAATTAACGAGACGAGTTATGATAAGTTTAACGCCAATGCCGATGATATTTATCGTGTTACCCGCAGCTTTAATACGCCCGACGGGGTAGAAACGCTTCATTTGGGTGCAGTTGCGCCGCCGTTTGGGCCCTTGCTCAAAAATGAGTTTTCGGATATCAAAAAAGTTACCCGTATATACCCGGCAGGCGGCAGCTTAGTGATCAGGTATAAAGACAAATTGCTTACCGAGACCGAAGGCTACTTCGCCGATGAGAATTTGTTCGATTTTTTTAATATCAAAACAACTCAGGGAGATCCAAAGTCGGCATTGTCAGACCCATTTACGATGATGATGACCGAAGAAATGGCGCATAAATATTTTGGCAACGAAGACCCGATAAATAAGGTGGTGCGGCTGGGCAACCAGTTTAATTTTAAGGTGACCGGAATTTTTGAACCGTTGCCGGCTAATTCGCAGTTTCATGCTAAAATGCTACTTTCATTTAATACCCTGAACGACACAGCGGTTTACGGACGAAAGAGTTTACAAACCAACTGGGGCAATAATTCCTTTTTCACCTACCTGTTGTTCCCCAAAGGATATAACGCAGATAAAGTGGCCGCGCAGTTCCCTGCTTTTTTGGATAAGTACGTTGGTACACGCGAATCAAAAAACAGTAAACTATCGTTTCAAAAATTCCTGAGTATCCACCTGCATTCTCATCTTGATGATGAGCTTGATCAAAATGGCGATATTAAAAGGGTTTGGATATTTTCGGCCATTGCGTTGTTTATCCTTCTTATCGCCTGCATCAATTACATGAATTTATCAACCGCCCGTTCGGCCTTAAGGGCAAGGGAAATAGGTATCCGTAAGGTTATTGGCGCACAGCAAAAGGAAATCATTATCCAGTTTTTAAGCGAATCGGTATTGATAACCGCATTTTCGCTGATGCTGGCACTTGGCATTACCTATGCGGTAATCCCGCTGGTAAATACTTTTTCGGGGTTGTCATTATCTTTTAACCTGTTGTTTCAACCGCAGATAGTTACAGCCATTGTTGCAATGCCTTTTGTCATTGGTATTATCAGCGGCATTTATCCGGCTATCTTTATGTCGTCATTTAAACCTGTAAAAGTGTTAAAGGGCCTGGTTAAAGTAGGGTCGGGCAGTATTTCGTTCAGGAAGGTATTGGTGGTTATCCAGTTCTCCATATCTATCATTTTAATTGTTGCCACTACTATAGTTTTTCAGCAATTGAGGTACATGCAGCAAAAGGCGCTGGGTTTTAATAAAGATCATCTACTAACCGCAGCCAATCCTTTTAACCCCGGGCAGTTTGAGGTTTTTAAAAATGAGGTTACCAAAGAAGGTATTGTGAAAGATGTATCCCGTTCGTCGCGGATCCCATCGGGCAGATTATTGGACGACCAGGGGATTTCGGTGATGCAGAACGGATCGTCAAAAATGGTGAACGCAGATGTAAAATACATCAATACCGATTACGGGTTTATACCAACTTACGGGATGAAAATGGCTGCAGGCCGTAATTTTTCGAAAGATTTTGGAACCGACACTAACAACTATGTAATCAATGTTTCGGCCGCAAAAGTGTTGGGCTGGCAAACTCCCGAGAGCGCCGTTGGCAAAGAAATTAACTATGGTGGCGTAAAAGGAAAGATAATAGGTGTAGTGAATGATTTCCATTTCGAATCACTGCATCAAAATATCATCCCGTTACTGATGCGCATGCCGTCATTCGCCAACAACAGTTATCGCCGGTTATCTGTTAAAATTGATGGTGATCACGTTCAGGAGGCCATTAATACCCTGGAGCAGACCTGGAAAAAATATCAGCCCGAAACCCCGTTTGAATATGTTTTTCTGGATGATAAATTTCAAAAGCTGTACAACAGCGAGCAGCAGCAAGGCAGCTTGTTTACCATATTCTCATTCATTGCCATATTTATAGCTTGTTTGGGCTTGTTTGGTTTGTCGGCATTTACCATTACACAGCGGGTTAAGGAGATAGGCGTACGTAAAGTATTGGGCGCCAGTATCTCACAAATAGTAACCGAACTATCTAAAGACTTTTTAAAACTGGTGCTTATTGCATCGGTAATTGCATTGCCTATAGCATGGTACTCTATGAGTAAATGGCTGCTTGATTTTGCCTTCCGCATTAGCATCCAATGGTGGGTGTTTGTAATGGCAGGCGTAATTGCGGTTGTCATCGCTTTTTTAACCATCAGCTTTCAATCCATCAAAGCAGCATCGGCAAACCCGGTTAAAAGTCTTCGGAGTGAATAGTCATTGGGTCATTTGCTTCGCGTCATTAAGTCATTGAGTTTTCAATAATGACTTAATGACCAAATGACTCAATGACAAGGCACTAATAAACTAATGAACCAGTGAACTAATGAACCAACAAAATGATTAAAAACTATTTTAAAATAGCCCTGCGCAACTTTTGGCGGCACAAGTTTTTTACGTTTATCAATGTTATCGGCTTGTCTATCGGGATTAGTTCGGCGCTGGTTATTTATTTGATAGTACATTTCGATTTTACTTTTGATAAGTCGGTTCATGATAGCGAGCGGATATACAGGGTAGTTTCCAATTATACCTATGCCGGCGAACCGGCCTATAACCGCGGTGTTTGCGGCCCCTTGCCCGAGGCCGTGCGTACGCAGGTTAGCGGTGTTGAAGTGGCAGCCCCGTTCTTTGCTTTATATCAGCCTAATGTATTTATCCCGGGTAAGTCAGGGGTCCCTGTTAAATTTAAACTACAGGATAACGTGGTATTGGCCGACGAGCGCTATTTTGAGCTTTTTAACTATACCTGGCGTGCCGGCAAAGCTAAAACCGCATTCAACGGCCCCAACCAGGTAGTGTTGACCACCGAACAGGCCGAAAAATATTTTCCTAAACTGTCATTCAACCAAATGATGGGCAGGGTTATTACCTACGATACCTTAAATACTGTTGTTACCGGCATCATTGAGCCGGTAAAAGGCAATACTGATTTTAAATCGCAGGCTTTTATATCTTACTCAACAGCAACTAATAACAAGGCTTTACAAGACGAATTAAGGCCGAAACACTGGGGTGGTACAACACCTGCATCGCAGCTTTTTATTAAATTATCTCCCCCCGCTACAGTTGCTCAAATAACCAGGCAGCTGAATGAAATCCTGAAAAAGCATAACCCGCCAACGCCATCCAATAAAGGCAACACGCGCAGCTTTGCTTTACAGCCGCTAAGTGATGTGCATTTTAATGCGCTTTACGGTACTTTTTATGGCGGGCGTACCGCAAACAAAACAACATTGTATGGCTTGCTGGCAATAGCTACGTTTTTACTGCTGCTGGGTTGCATCAATTTTGTTAACTTAACAACCGCACAGGCTGCTCAAAGGGCAAAGGAGATAGGTATCCGTAAAACAATGGGCAGCAGCCGCTTGCAACTCATCATCCAGTTTTTAAGCGAAACATTTTTTATCACTTTGATCGCGGTTGTTATCTCGGTTTTGATTGCGCCGGTGATCCTTAACTTGTTTAAAGATTTTATTCCCGAAGGGATCACGTTAGATCTTTTAAATCAGCCCAATCTTATCGTATTTCTCTTAGCGCTCACATTTATAGTGAGTTTGTTATCCGGTTTTTATCCGGCGGTTTTACTATCGGGTTATAAACCGGTTTTGGTACTTAAAAACCAGGCATCGTCAAACAGCAGTAAAACACGGAATGCGTGGTTGCGTAAATCGCTCACGGTAACGCAATTTGTAATAGCCCAGTTTTTTATTATGGCCACCGTATTGGTTAGCAAGCAAATATATTATGCGTTGCATAAAGACCTGGGGCTGAAAAAAGATGCTATTTTGATCATCAATTCCCCGTGGAAAAACCGCACAGAAAGCCGTAACCAGGTATTTTTAAATAAGATTACGGCGCTGCCCCAGGTGCAATTGGTAAGCCTGGGCAAAGATGCGCCATCATCAGATAACGGTAACTCTACCGAGGCTACTTTCCGCGATGGCAAAAAGGAAATTAAAATGGAGGTGGCTGAAAAATTCGGCGACGAAAACTACATCAAAGTTTACCACATTAAATTAATTGCCGGGCGCAATTTACTACCGGGTGATACCTCAAAAGCATTTTTGATAAATGAAACCTACGCACATGCTATCGGATTTAAAAACCCCGCCGACGCGGTAGGCAAATACATCGACAATTTTAACGGAGATGTTAAAATGCAGATCATCGGTGTAGTACATGATTTTCATGCCGAATCATTACATGCGCCAATTAGTCCGATATGTATTTTAACTGAGCGTAATAACTATAACAATGGTACATTTCACATTGCCTTAAAACAGCAGTCGGCGGGTGGCGATGACTGGAAAAAAGCGATTGCTGCGATGGAAACATCATGGAAGGAGATTTATCCCGAAGATGATTTTGAATATCACTTTTTTGACGAAAATATTGCCAGGTTCTACGATGCCGAGCAGCATACATCAACCTTGTTAACCTGGGCTACGGGGCTATCTATATTCATCAGCTGCCTGGGTTTGTTAGGGCTGGCTATTTATAACACCAACCAGCGTACTAAGGAGATAGGGGTACGTAAAGTTCTTGGCGCCACCGTATCGCAGATAGTTGCGTTACTATCAACCGAGTTGATACTACTGATACTGCTGGCATTTGCGCTGGTTACGCCATTAGCCTGGTACGCCATGAACAAATGGATGCAAAGCTTTGCCGACCGTACCAGCATCAGCTGGTGGATTTTTGTGCTAAGCGGCGGCGGCATGCTGTTAACCGCACTGATAACATCAAGCTTTCAAACAATAAAAGCCGCGATGGCAAACCCCACCAGGAGCCTCAGAAGTGAGTGAGTCAGTCATTGGTCATTTGCTGCGCTGTCATTGGTCATTGGGTTTTCCTTTTGGGATTTATTCTTTAGAGTTTAGAAATTAACATTTAGAGTTTAGGATTTAGATATTAGAATTTAATTTTCAGCCATGATAAAAAATTACTTCAAGATTGCGTTCCGTAATTTCGGACGGCACAAGTTGTTTACAATGATCAACATTGTGGGTTTGTCTATCGGCATTAGTGCCGCTTTGGTAATTTACGTTATTGTAAATTATGATTTTACGTTTGATAAAAACCATAGGGATAGCGATAAGATTTACCGAGTGGTTACCGAGTATTCGTTTTCGGGCAATGTGGGGTATAACGGTGGCGTTACCGGCCCATTGGCGGGGGCTGTAAAAGCCGAGGTAACTGGCGTAAAAGATGTGGTGCCGTTTTTTACCAATGGCGGCATGAATGTATTTATAGCTAATAATACCAACGTACCCACGAGGTTTAAAGATCATGATAACATTGTACTGGCTGATGGCAGGTATTTTGCACTATTTGACTATAGCTGGCTTGCAGGGGCAGCTAAAACGGCGCTGAACGAGCCTTACCAGGTGGTGCTAACGTCAGATCAGGCTAAGATATATTTTCCTAAACTATCCTATAGCCAGATGCTGGGCAAAACGGTAACTTATGATACCATTAAAACTACTGTTACCGGTATTATACAAACACCTAAAGAAAACACCGACTTTAATTTTCATGATTTTATATCCTATAGTACTGGCCTTAACAATCCAGCCCTCAAAGATAATCTTCAGTTAACAGCATGGGGGAGTACCACGTCGGCATCCGTGTTGTTCGTCAAACTTGCAGATAACGCATCGGTAGCTAATGTTGAAAAGCAGCTGAATGTATTGCTGAAAAAACATAATCCGCCTAAAAAGGAAGACGCCGGCAATACCCAGGTTTTTCATTTGCAGCCGTTAAGCGATCTGCACTTTAACAAAGATTACAATAATTTTGATGGCGGGCACACAGCCAGTAAAACAACCTTATATGGTTTATTGGTTATCGCTGCATTTTTGTTGCTATTAGGTTGCATCAACTTTGTAAACCTTACCACGGCCCAGGCTTCGCAACGCGCCAAAGAAATAGGTATCCGTAAAACAATGGGAAGCACCCGCCGCCAGCTGATAACCCAATTTTTAAGCGAAACCTTCCTGGTAACCATTTTTGCAGTAATTATAGCGCTACTGGCCGCGCCATCCATACTTAAGCTATTTGCCGATTTTACCCCCAAAGGTATCACGGTTGATTACCTGCATCATGGCAATATCCTGCTGTTTATGCTTGCATTAGTTGTAGTGGTAAGTATATTATCCGGCTTTTACCCCGCGCTGGTATTGTCGGGCTATAAGCCGGTTGATGTGTTTAAAAACCAGGCGCACTCGGGCACAAGTAAAACTCGTAACGCATTTCTGCGTAAATCGTTAACTACAGTTCAGTTTATTATAGCACAGTTTTTTATCATGGCTACACTATTGGTGAGCAAACAAATTTATTACGCACTGCATAAGGACCTGGGCTTTCAAAAGGATGCTATTGTCAATATAAGTATTCCATATAAAAATATGAACCCGGGGACAAAACAGGTATTTAAAAATAGGCTTGCTGCAATGCCTCAGATTGAATTAATGAGTGTTGGTGGCGCCCCTCCGTCATCCGGCAACACCAACAGTACCGAAATGACCTATAAGGATGGTAAAAAAGAGATTAAGACCGATGTGCAGCAAAAATACGGCGATGAAAATTATATAAAAGTATATAAAATAAAACTCCTTGCCGGTCGTAACATACACCAGAGCGATTCGGGAAAAGCTTTTATCATTAATAAGACGTATGCAAAAATATTAGGCTTCAAGAACCCGGCCGATGCAGTTGGTAAAATTCTTGACTTTGATAATCATAAAAATGAGATTGTTGGTGTAACAGCTGATTTTTATCAAAAGTCGTTGCATTCGGCCATTCAGCCATTGGTCATTTTAATACCCACCAATAAATGGGGCACCCGCACTTTCCATATAGCCCTAAAACCGCAAACCACCAATGGCGGTGAATGGAAAAAGGCAATAAACAATATGGGAAAAACATGGAAGGAACTATACCCGGATGATGACTTTGATTATAGTTTTTATGATAAAAATATCGAAAAATTTTATGAATCGGAGCAACATACATCTACCTTGCTTACCTGGGCAACGGGCCTATCCATATTTATTAGTTGTTTAGGTTTGTTAGGCCTGGCTATGTATACCACCAATTTACGCACCAAAGAAATTGGCGTACGCAAGGTACTCGGCGCATCGGTAGCGCAGATTGTCACCCTGCTATCAACCGAATTGATATTACTTATTTTACTTGCGTTTGTGCTGGTTACACCATTGGCCTGGTATGCCATGAACAAATGGATGGAAAGTTTTGCCGACCGTACCACTATCAGTTGGTGGATATTTGTGGCAAGCGGTGCAGGTATGCTGCTGGCTGCACTGTTTACACTAAGCTTCCAAACCGTAAAAGCCGCGGTTGCTAACCCGGTGAATAGTTTGCGTAGCGAATAGTTGGTTCATTGGTTCACTGGTTGAATCGTTCATTGGTTCACTGGTTCATTAGTTCATTGGTCCTGTCTGATGGCGTGCAGCTGATTCCAGGAAGCCAGGCTTAAAACGCTCTGTCCGCCATGCCCGCGTTCTAATGACTCAATGACTCAATGACTCAATGACTCAATGACTCAATGAGTCAACGAACCAATAAAATTAATGAACAAAACCACCAATGAACTAATGAACCAATAAGATGATAAAGAATTATATCAAGATAGCCCTCCGTAATTTACAACGCAACAGGGTTTATTCCCTGATAAACATAGCCGGGCTTACTATTGGTATGGCGGCGTGCCTACTGGTTGCTACAGTCGTGATAGATGACCTGTCGTACGATAGGCAATGGAAAAACGCGGATAACATTTACCGGGTAATAACGGTAGACAACAGCGATAAAAACTTAGTGGATAGATCGCCCCGAAGCTTTACCGGCTTGGGGCCAACCCTGAAAGCGAATTTTCCGGAGGTAAAGGATTATTGCAGGATGGTAGACAGAGAGTCCCGGTATAAACTGGGTGATAACAGGGATGGCGTAAGCATTGTTGCACTATCAGCCGAACCAAGCGTTTGGAATATGCTGGACTTTTCGGTTGTGCTTGGCAACCCTAAGAAGTTTGTTTCCGGGTACCCGAACCTTGTCATCACCGAAAAAATAAGGAAGCAGTATTTTGGTAACCTAAACCCCATAGGGAAAACAATAACAGATATTCCCGATTTTGGTAAAGCAAAGACATACATTATTACCGGTATTATAAAGGATATTCCTTCAAACACGCATTTAAGGGCAGATATGTTGATTTTAAATGAACATGATGCAGACTACAATCAACTTAATAAAGCAGGCTTTGGCACATTTACTTCGCAATACATTCTGCTAAAACCGGGCACTTCGATAAAAATGTTTAGTGCCAAGGTTAATAAATGGTACGCGCAATTTACAAAGGGAAACAGCAGGAATGTTAGCTACGAGTTTCAACCGATGACAGATGTTTATTTAAAGTCTGATTTTGGGGGATACCAACGTGTACAGGGTAAAATAAGCAATGTATACATCTTTAGCGGCATCGCGGCGTTGTTATTAATTATTGCCTGCATCAACTTCATTAATTTAACCACCGCACGCGCATTGAAACGGATAGCCGAAGTAGGGATCCGTAAAGTACTTGGCGCTGCCAAGGCCGATTTGATTGCCCAGTTTTTGTTTGAGTCGATTTTGTTTTTCGTTATATCTTTTGCCATAGGCATATTTATTTATAGCATTTTACTTAACCCGGTCGAAAACTATTTAGGGTACAAACTCACATTGACACTATCCGGCAACATTGGCATGTTTTCGGCCATATGCGGGGTGGTTTTACTGGTGAGTTTATTAACCGGATTATACCCGGCTTTACTTTTATCAGGGCGTTTACCGGCAACTGCTTTAAAAGGCAACACCGGCACGCAACAGGGTAGTGGTGTATTACGCAAGACTTTGGTTATAGTACAGTTCACCATATCTGTAGCGGTGCTAATTTGTACAACTGTTGTTCAAAAACAGCTTAAGTTTATTAATAACAAAGATTTAGGATACGATAAAAACAACTTGCTGCGTATTAACGAAACAAGTTGGGGTACAAGTGGCGATGCCTTTAAACAAGAAGTGCTGAAGATTGCCGGTGTTGAAAATGCCAGTATCAGTACCTGGTATCCATCCGGCGGTGGCGGCTTTATGACAACAATGGTTGACGATCCTAATCAAAAGGGCAATAAAATTCAGGCCACCTATATCAAAGCTGATGTAGATTTGGTTAGTACCTTAAAACTCCAATTGCAGAAGGGACGTTTGTTTAGCAATAAATTTGAAAATGATGCTTTAAACTCAGATTCATTAATGCAGAAAAGTATGGAGAAGTTTGAGGAAGCACAAAAAACGCAACCTGTTTTAATTACAGCTTATACAGCGCAGGCGTTCAATATCAAAGAATTAAACAAGCCTATATTAAACATGCGCGGGATACCAGTGGGTATTATTAAAGATTTCAATAACGAATCGCTTAAAATTGCGATGTCGCCAACGTTAATTGTAGCCGACAATAAAATTACCTATGGCAGTATGCTGATGAGGGTGCAGCCTGGTAGCCAGAAGCAGGTATTAACCAACGTTGATAAACTATGGAAGCAATTTTTCCCCGGTAAAATATTTGAATACCGGTGGGTAAACGATTTGTTGCAGGAGCAGTATAAGGCCGATAGTAAACTGCAGCAGCTTTTTACATTGTTTAGTTTCCTGATTGCATTTATGGCATGTATGGGCCTATTTGGCCTGGCAACGTTTACTGCCGAGCAGCGCATTAAAGAAATTGGCATTCGTAAGGTTTTAGGCGCCTCGGTAACATCAATCACCACTTTGCTATCAATTGATTTTGTGAAGCTTGTGCTGGTAGCAATTGTAATAGCCGCGCCGATAGCCTGGCTAAGCATTGGTAAATGGCTGCAAACTTATGCTTACCGAATACAACCCGATATTGGCCTGGTATTTATTTCGGGAACAATTGCAGTGGTTATGGCACTGATAGCGGTTGGTTATCACACCATAAAAGCTGCCACAGCCAACCCGGTTAAAAGTTTAAAGAGTGAATAAGAACATTTTCAGACAGGGTGACTTTAATTTAAAAATTACTGGTTTAACAAATTTTAACTTCTGATCCAAAGCTTTTTACCTATCATCGTATAAGTAATATCGGCATGATTAAAAACTACTTAAAAATAGCCTGGCGTAATTTGTGGAAGCACAAATTTTATACCCTTATTAATGTATTCGGCTTATCCATGGGGATAGCGTGCAGCATTATTCTGTTCCAGTTTATTAGCTATCACCTAAGTTTCGATGCCTATCATCACAACAAAAAATCGTTGTATAAAATCGTTGAACAGCTGCATCTTGAGGATGGCACTACACTATATGAAAAAGGTGCGCCAATGGTGTTGGCCCGCGCTATTAAAACAGCGCTACCGCAGATAAAAGACGCCGCCGTTTTGGTTCAAAAGCGTTCGTTCACCATATCGGTTCCGCAAAGCGACGGGGCGGAGAAGAAGTTGTTTTATGAAAAAGATGATGTTGGCCTTGCCGATAAGCACTGGTTTAACATGCTTGACTATACATGGCTTGCCGGCAGTGCCGAAACTGCCTTTAATGATCCGGATAATGCAGTTATCACCCAAAAATTGGCGCTAAAATATTTTGGTACCGACGATGCTGTTGGCCGGGTTATCCGCCTGGATAGTAAGCACAATTTTAAGGTGACCGGGGTATTGGCCGATAATGTGGATAATACCGATTTTAAGTGCGATATGTTTTTATCGCTAACCGCCCTTAAAACTCTTTACCCTGATGTTCAAAAAGATTTCCAGGAAAGCTGGTCTTGGGAAGACTCACGGAATGTTATATTTCTGCAATTACCGCCAAATCTATCTCCCCAAAAGGTTGAGGCTACCATACCCAAACTGATGGATAAGGAAGCTGCAAAAACCTTCAAATACTTTTTGCAACCTATAAATGAGGTGCATTTTGATGGCCGGTATAGCGGCGTAATACAAAAATCGTTGTTAAGCACGCTGGGCATTGTGGGTTTATTGCTTATTGTGATAGCCTGTGTTAACTTTGTTAATATGGCAACTGCCCAAAGCTTTAAACGCGCCAAAGAAATTGGCACCCGTAAAGTTTTAGGCAGTACCCCGGTTGCTATATTCATTCAGTTTATTACCGAGACGGCATTAATAGTTTTGGCCGCCGGACTATTAGCGGTCTTGTCAGTTTGGATGTTTTTACCGGTATTAAATCCCTGGCTGCAAACTACGCTTACATTTAATTTTACCCACGATAAAACGCTGTTTGTTTTTATTGCCCTATCAATGCTGATAATTACCATTGCTGCAGGGTTTTATCCCGCTTTGGTATTAAGCAGATTTAAACCTGTAAATGCGTTGAAAAACCAGGTTGGCGGGCATTCGCAAGCTGCCGGGTTTAGCCGTAAAAGCCTTATCGTTATTCAAAATGTAATTGCGCAGGTGCTTATCATCGGTACTATTATTATCACCATGCAGGTACGCTACCTGAAGACTGCCGATCTTGGTTTTAATAAAACAGGCGTAGTGATGCTTCCTTTGCCTGATTTTGACAAGAGTAAAACAGGTTTTTTCCGGAACCAGCTACTGGCTAACCCCGCTATAAGCGCCGTTTCTTTTTGTTACAGGGCACCTTCTTCAACAGCCGATAAAGGTGGATCGATAAAGTACGAGGGGAGGGACTGGGAAAAGTTTGTAGGCCGCACTTTGATGGGCGATGCAGGCTATGCCAAAACATTCGGCCTGCGGATTATAGCAGGCAGAAATATTGCCGAGGCAGATTCTGCCAAAGAATACCTGGTGAACGAGCGACTGGTTAAACAATTAGGTATCAAAGATCCCCAGAAAATAATTGGCCGCCAATTTACCGCCGGAGACCTGACTGATAAACCAGGTACAATTGTGGGGGTTGTGAAGGATTTTCACGCCAAATCGCTTTACAAAGTAATAGAACCGTCGTATATCAGCACTCTCCGTGCCCAGTATCAGTACGCTGGTGTAAGGATCGATCTGAAAAACCGTTCTGTTGCTCTATCACAAATCCAAAAGGTGTTTCAATCGGTATTCCCGGAAAATGTATTTGAATACCGTTTCCTGGACGAACAGATTAACGATTTTTATCAGAAGGAAGACTTGCTGAACAAACTCATTACTTCCAGCGCGGTTATCGCCATTTTTATCAGCTGTTTGGGCCTTTTAGGGTTAATATCGCTGCTCACCATGCAGCGCACCAAAGAAATAGGCATCCGTAAAGTGCTTGGAGCCTCGGTAACCAACATTACCGCATTACTCTCTGCCGATTTTATTAAACTGGTTGTTATTGCCATTGTAATAGCATCGCCCATAGCCTGGCTAACCATGAGTAAATACCTGCAGGATTTTGCTTACCGGATAGATATTCAATGGTGGGTATTTGCATTGGCGGCTGCCTTATCTGTCCTGATAGCATTTGCAACGGTATGTTATCAATCGCTTAAAGCGTCAATGGCAAATCCGGTTGAAAGTTTGCGAAACGAATAGCAGGCAGTTTTAACTAAAATAACATGTCGCACCCCACGTTTGATAATGTCGTCTCTTTAAATGTCTGCCTAAACAAATGAGATATATCATAAGTGCCTTAATTATCGGCTTCTTTACCTGCAATCTTTTTGCGCAGGATAAACTGCCGGATGCCGCTAATTTACCAAACCAGGTTGGCGATATTATATTTAACCCCCAAACAGACCAATACGATTTTAAGCTTTGCGATAAGGATAATATTTACCAATACTACGGGTTAAATACATCTTATAAAGGCGAGGCAAAAACATTAAAGAAAGAACTGTTTGCCAAAATGGTTTATCAGCCACAATTTAAACAGGTTACAGGGGCCGTTACCGTTCGGTTTATTGTGAATTGTAAGGGGCAAACCGGCTGGTTCCGAATTTATCAGTTAGACGCCAGTTATCGCAAGATTGCCTTTCCGGCAATTTTTGTTAGCATGATATCAGCGGCTGTAAAAAGCTTAAAAGGCTGGATTCCCGGTAAACTTCCAAACGGCACAGTTTGCGACACCTATTATTATTTGCACTTCAAGGTAGTTAATGGTCATGTTAAAGATATAGCCATATGAAAAAGTACCTGTTGGTTTTAATATGGTTAAGTGGGGGAATGCTTAAAGCACAAACCAATTGCAATATTTATACGGATAAGCCGCATCAGGTGGCATGCCAGTATTATACAGATGCTATTCAATACGCACAGGGATCTAAAAATTCACAGCAACTATTTATCTATTCGTTACAGGCCTGCGCCAATTTTGGGCCAACCTTATGTGAAATGTCGGTGCCTTATTTAAAACGGGGCGATTTTTACACCTGGAAAATATTAATGGATAAGGCAGTGCAAGCTGATCCGGCCGAATACTTAAGCGTTAGGGGCTGGTGTTACTTTAAATTCCTGAAGGATTACAAGAATTGCTATGCCGATTTGTACCGTTTATATAAACTAACCAAGGGCCTGCCCGGTTATACAGGCGATGGCGACTATGACCTGCGCATGGTGATGGCAATGGCCCAGCGCGAATTGGGCAATAATAAACTGGCCCTGCATTATTTTAACGAATGTATTGGCGATCATGAAAGGAAAAAAGTTTTAGGACTTTACGATTATTTACATAGGGGAGTTACGCTGTTAAAAATGAAAAGATATGCTGCCGCACTGGCCGATCTGAAACTGGAAGTTAACAAATACCCAAAGCTTGCAGATGCTCATTATTATATTGGGCTTACCTATTTAGCAATGCACAACAAAATCAACGCCGCCAAATCGCTCAAATATGCCCGTGAGTTGTACCTTGAAACTGGCTATCACCATGCCGACCCTTACAAGGAAGAACCAGACCAGGTTTACCTGTCGGATATAACCGAGGCGTTGGCCAAAGCCGAAAGCTAACCGGGTCCTGATGTTTTACTAAAAATTAAAGTATCAAAATCACTGTATCATTACCGTACACCCACTGTTACGCTTACGAACATGTTCGTAATTCTGATATAATTTAACTTGTTTATTATCAGTTATTTAATGTTTTGGTATGTGTTTTAAACCATGTGTGCAAATCTGCATATCACATGATTAAAAATTATATCAAAATAGCGTGGCGTAATATAGTAAGGCACAAGGCCTATTCAAGTATAAATATAGCTGGGCTTACGGTTGGCATTGCCGCTTGTTTGCTCATTTTTGTTATCATTAATTTTGAGCTGAGCTTTGATAAATTTCAGCCCAACTACAAAAACATATACCATGTTGTAACCCAGGAAAAACACGAATCGGACCTTACTTATAATCCGGGCATCGCTGTGCCTGCTACTGAGGCCCTTCGGTTAGATTTTCCGCAGGCAAAGGTAGCAGCCTTAAACAGTAGCTACGGCAGCCAGATAACCGTTCCCGAAGCTGCAGGCACAGGTACAGGCGATAAAAAGTTCACCGAAAACCTGGGTGTCTTATTCATTGAACCTCAATTCTTTGATATTTTTAGTTCAAAATGGCTGACTGGCACCGCATCTGTTTTAAAAGATCCGGATATGGCAGTGATTGACAAAAGCATGGCCAACAAATACTTTGGCGACTGGAAAAATGCGGTTGGCAAAACCCTTAAAATGGACAACGTTATAACGCTTAAAGTTGCCGGGGTTATTGAAGACGCGCCTGTTAATACCGATTTTCCGTTTAAAATAATGGTATCGTTTGTGAGTTGGAAAGCTCACGGTAAAGATTATAACTACAGCGGCGAATGGGGATCGACAAGCAGCAACCACCAGGTTTTTATGCTTATGCCCCCCAATATAAGTGCCGATAATGTTGGCAAGCAGCTGGAAGCTTTTTCGCGCAAGCACTTTAAAAAAGGTATATCTGAAACCCACCTCCTGGCTCAACCACTATCGCTGTTTCATTTTGATACCCGTTTTGGTAACCCGCTGGCCGATCATACCATGAGTTATGCAACGTTGCGTACTATATCGCTCATTGCGTTACTGATCATCGTAATGGCGTCCATTAATTTTATAAACCTATCTACGGCGCAATCCGTTGGCCGTTCAAAAGAAGTGGGCATCCGCAAAGTATTAGGCAGCACACGTAAGCAATTGATAGCACAGGTTATTGGCGAAACTACGCTGGTGGTGTTCTTTTCGGTAGTGCTGGCTTTAGGTATAGCAAAGTTGGCTATGCCACAACTTAAAAGCATTGCCAATGTACCCGAAAGCATTGGTTTATTCACTGCCGAAAACCTGCTGTTTTTACTTGTTGTAATGATAGTTGTCATTGTGTTGTCGGGCATTTACCCCGCTATGGTGGTATCGGGTTTCAAACCTGTTTTGGCTTTGAAAAATAAGATCACGGCTGCTTCAATTGGCGGCATTCCGTTACGCAGGGCGCTGGTTATTACTCAGTTTGCGATATCTCAATTATTAATGATTGGCACTATAGTGGCCATGAACCAAATGGATTTTGTAAACAAAGCCGATCTTGGCTTTAATAAAGAAGCGGTGCTGGTTATTCCAGGCTACACCGATAGCATCAGTTTGGGTAAAATGGTAGCCTATCGTCAACAGCTTATGCAAAATTCTGCTGTAAAATCGGTTAGTTTTAGTTCGGATGCGCCGTCGTCAGAAAATAACTGGGGCACCAATTTTAATTTTAATAATAACACAAAAGATCCTGGTTTTAACACCTATTTAAAGTTTGGCGATGCCGATTATTTTAAAACCTTCGGGCTCCAATTCTCCGCAGGCAAAGGATATGATGTAAGTGATACTGCCAGGCAGGTGGTGGTCAATGAAACATTTATCCATAAGTTGGGAATCCAAAATGCCGAGAGCGCTATTGGTAAAACCGTGCGAATGGGTGGCAATGGCAGGTGGATGCCTATAACCGGTGTAGTTAAGGATTTTAAAACCAACTCGCTGCGCGAAACCGTGAAGCCAATAGTTATCGCCCCGGCAAAAAAATTTGAAGGCAATGTTGCCATTAAAATCCAGACCAAAAACTTAAGTAAAACCGTTGCCGAATTGCAGAAAATGTGGGAGAACACTTACCCCGAATATGCCTACAACGGATATTTCCTGGATGATAATATTGCTAAATTTTACCAGGCAGAAAACCAGATGGCCATGGTTTACAAAATATTTGCAGGCATAGCCATCTTTATTTCCTGCCTGGGTTTATACGGCCTGGTATCGTTTATGGCGGTGCAACGTACCAAAGAGGTTGGTATCCGTAAAGTATTAGGGGCATCGGTAAGCAGTATTGTTTACCTGTTTTCTAAAGAGTTTGTGGTGCTTATCATTATATCCTTTGTAATTGCCATGCCATTGGCCTGGTACGTGATGACGGGCTGGCTACAAAACTTTGCCTATCGCATATCGTTAAGCGCCTGGATATTCCTGTTGGCCATGGCTTCATCGGTAGTTATTGCCTGGGTAACGGTAGGGTACAAGGCCGTGCGTGCGGCCTTGGCTAATCCGGTGAAAAGCTTGCGTAGTGAGTAGTTGTGAGTTGTGAGTTGTGAGTTGTGAGTTGTGAGTTGTGAGTTGTGAGTGAAATTGGGCACGCAAGTTAGAATTTAAGATTTGCGTAAGTCCCTTAATTTTTAGGGTTTAGGATTTAGAATTTAATTATCATGATAATGAACTTCCTGAAAACAACGTTCCGTAGCTTGTTAAAAAACAAGGCTTACAGTTTTTTGAATATCGCGGGGCTTGCAATAGGCATTGCCTGCGCATCTATTATATTTCTGTGGGTTCAGGACGAGCTTACGTTTAACCATAACTTTCAAAAAAGGGATAACATTTACGTTATCTATGAAAACCAAACCTATGAAGGTAAGGTTTCTACTTTTCATGCCACGCCGGGCCCCATGGCCAAATCATTAGTCGCGGATATTCCAGGCATAAAAACGGCTGCCCGATCGGGCGGTACCGGCGATGTTTTGTTTTCTCTTGGCGATAAATCCATTAACGAACAAGGAGATTACGCCGATGCCGGGATATTTTCGATCCTGAAACTACCTTTTGTTTATGGCGATGCCAAGAATGCTTTTCGTGATGTGCATTCGGTGGTAATTAATACAACCATGGCCAAAAAGTTTTTTGGCGATGCCAACCCGGTAGGCAAAACGCTTAAGATGAATAACGAGCAGAATTTTACTGTTACCGGCGTAATCAATGATCTGCCTAAAAATTCGACAATGCAGTTTCATTGGCTGGCGCCGTTAAACGATGTTGACCCTAAGAAGCCCTGGATGAAGGATTGGGGTGCTAACTGGGCACATACTTATTTAGAGTTGGAACCTAACGCCGATGTTAATGCCGTTAATAAAAAGCTGGCCAACTACATTGGAACCAAAAAAACGGGCAACAATACGCAATCATTTCTTTTTGCCATGAACGACTGGAATTTGTACAATAATTTCACCGATGGTAAAATGGATGGCAGCCGCATTGTTTATGTGCGTTTATTTGCCATTATTGGCTTCATCATATTATTTATAGCCTGTATCAATTTCATGAACCTGGCAACAGCCCGGTCAGAAAGGCGGGCCAAAGAGGTTGGTGTGCGTAAGGTGATGGGGGCTGGCAAAGGTAAACTCATTAGTCAGTTTATTGGCGAAGCCTTAATTATGTCATTTATAGCCGTTGTTGTGGCTGTATTATTGGTTGCTTTAGCGCTGCCGGCTTTCAATAACCTGGTTCAAAAAGAGCTGGCTATTAACCTGTTTGCTGCCGGTCATGTTATTTACTTAGTAGCGATAGGCACAATCACTGGCCTGCTTGCTGGTAGCTATCCGGCTTTTTACTTGTCCTCTTTTAACCCTATAACGGTTTTAAAAAGTATCAAAATAAAGTCAAGTACAAGCTCGGGCCTTATCAGGCAAAGCCTGGTGGTTATCCAATTTTCAATTTCAATTATATTGATTATCGGTACCGTGGTAATCTATCAACAGATACAGCACGTAAAAAACCGCAAACTGGGATTTAATAAAAATGACTTGATTAGCATCGGCACGCAAGGTAAACTGGTTGATCATTTCTCTGCAGTTTACAACCAATTAAAAGAAACAGGTTTGGTTGAGGATGCCGCATTGAGTGACTATCCCGCTTTAGAGATTTGGAGCAATACCGATAATTACTCGTGGGAAGGCAAGGATGCATCAAAAAATCCATTAATAAGCCTGGAGAATGTTAACGACCATTTTTTATCAACCATGGGTATGAAGCTGGCATCCGGCAGAAATTTCCATTCAAATCAAACAAATGATAGTAATAACGTGATCATCAACGAAGCCTTTGCCAAACAAATGGGTAAACAAGGCCATGTTAGTGCTATTATAACAGAAGGCGGCTCAAAGCGCTTAACTGTAACCGGCATAGTTAAAAATTTCCTTTACAATGATATGTATGCCTCCAGTGCCCCCATGTTGTTATATAATCATACCGACGGAGCCCGCTTTTTAACCATAAGGTTTAAACATGGAGCAAATTTGCCGGATGTATTGAGTAAAGTTGGCAGTATAATTAAATCAAATAATCCCGGCTATCCCTTCGATTATAAATTTGTTGACGACGAATTTGACCTGATATTTAAAACCGAAACACTAACCGGTACATTGGCCGGCGTTTTTGCGTCGCTGGCCATATTTATATCGTGCCTGGGTTTGTTCGGACTGGCCGCATACACAGCCGAGCGGAGGATAAAGGAAATAGGCATCCGCAAAGTTTTGGGCGCCAGCGTAGCTGGTTTAACCGGTTTATTATCAAAAGATTTTTTACAACTGGTAGGTATTTCCTGCCTCATAGCATTCCCGGTAGCCTGGTGGGCCATCAGTAACTGGCTGCAAAATTACCAATACCGGGTAAGCATCCACTGGTGGGTATTTGCTGCCGCAGGTATTATAACCGCGCTTATTGCCCTGGCAACCGTAAGTTTCCAGGCTATAAAAGCAGCGTTAAATAACCCGGTTAAAAGTTTGAGGAATGAGTAAAGCCTCGCCCAACCCTCTCCAAAGGAGAGGGCTTTAAAAAGAAAGATTGAAAAAAGAATATTAAAAATAAAAGGGTTAAACCACGCTAATCAAAAGTCCTCTCCTTTGGAGAGGATTTAGGTGAGGCTAAAAATTTCTCCCCTTTAGGGGAGGTTAGGAGGGGCTTATGATACGGAATTACATAAAAATCGCCTGGCGTAATATCTTAAATAACAAGGTATACAGCGCCATTAATATATTGGGTTTGGCTGCCGGTATGGCGGTAGCGCTTATTATTGGTTTGTGGGTGGTTAACGAGTTTTCGTATGACAAGTTTTTACCCAATTACAAGCAATTATACCAGGTTGAAGTGCACTTTACAACGCAGCAGGACGAGCATACCCAAGCTGCTGTTGCTATTCCTTTGGCCGAGGTGTTACGCAAACAAATTCCCGGCATCAAACACGTAGCCGAAACGGATTGGGTGGGCTGGCAATGGCACGACCTGTTGGTGGGCAACAAAAAGCTATACCTTGGCGGTGGTGCCGCGCATCCCGATTTTTTGAAAATTTTTCAGTATCCTTTTGTAAAAGGCAGTGCGAAGGATGCCTTTACCGATCCTAATTCTATCGTCATAGATGAGGCGACCGCTACTGCTTTATTTGGCAATGCCGACCCGATAAACAAAGTGATCCGTTATGATAACAGTCATAACCTGAAAGTAACCGGGGTTATTAAAAATATTCCTAAAAACGCAACCAAGCAGTTTAACTTTTTAACGCCCTTTAGCTTTAAAGAACAAACTGAAAGCTGGATGAAAAATGCCCGCGTAACCTGGACAAACAACTCCTTTAATATGTTTGTGGAGCTACAGCCAGGGGTAACCCTGGCGCAGGTGGCACCCAAAGTGAAAAATCTTGTCTATCAAAACAGTGTACCTATGCGTTTAGCCCATCCGGAGGTTATCCTGCACCCAATGAAAGACTGGCACCTGTATACCGATTTTAAGAAAGGAAAAGCTGTTGGCGGTTTTATTGATTATGTGCGCATGTTTAGCATCATAGGTATATTGGTATTGCTGATAGCCTGTATCAATTTCATGAACCTGAGTACTGCCCGCTCAGAGAAACGCGCCCGCGAGGTAGGGGTGAGGAAAGCCATCGGCTCGCAACGGAAAGACCTGATCGTTCAGTTCTTAGCCGAATCGTTGCTGATCACTTTTATTGCGTTCCTGTTCTCTATATTAATTGTTCAATTGGTTATCCCATCGTTTAATGAGCTAACAGGAGGTTTTATAGCTATTCCGTATACTAATCCGTTGTTCTGGGGCATCATGTTATTATACGTGGCCGTAACAGGCTTACTGGCAGGCAGCAGGCCGGCTTTTTACCTGTCGTCATTTAACCCGGTACAGGTTTTAAAAGGAACTATAAAGGTGGGCAAAGCTGCATCGTTACCACGCAAGGTATTGGTAGTATTGCAGTTTAGCTGCTCTATAGCGTTAATTATAAGTACGGTAATTGTTTACCAGCAAATTCAATATGCCAAAAGCAGGCCGACCGGCTATAGCGCCGAAAGGTTAATGATGACAGATATGAGCGGCGACCTGGAAGCCCATTTTGGTGCACTCAGGAATGATCTTTTAGCAAGCGGATTAGTAGAAAATGTAGCCTCGGCATCAAGCCCGGTAACCAATATATATAGTCACAATTCGCTTGATAAATGGCCGGGCAAAAGTGCCGGTGAAGACCCTGTCAACATCGGATCTATATCAGTGTCTGAAAGTTATTTTAAAACACTTGGAATGACCTTAAAAGCCGGCAGGGATTTTACAAGTAACTGGGCCAATGACACCTCGGACGTGATTTTGAACGAGGCAGCCGTAAAACGAATAGGTTTAAAAGACCCAATAAACCAACTGGTAACCTGGAATGGAAGCGCTAAACCCGTACGCATTATAGGGGTGGTGAAGGATGCGCTCATGGAATCGCCTTTTACGCCTATCCAGCCGGCTATTTTTAACCACGGCAGGGGAGGTAATAACATCATGTACCGCCTGGCAAAAAATGTGAGCATTCATGATGCTTTGCCAAAGCTTAACAAAATATTTGATACTTATAACCCCGCTTACCCATACATATACCAGTTTGTTGATGATGAGTATAACCATAAATTTAACCTGGAGCTACTTGTAGGCAAGCTTGCCGGTGTTTTTGCGGGGCTGGCTATATTTATTTCCTGTTTGGGCCTATTTGGCCTGGCGGCGTATGTAGCCGAGCAACGTACCAAAGAGATTGGTATCCGCAAGGTATTGGGAGCATCTGTTGCCAATGTATGGCTGCTACTGTCAGGTGATTTTATTTTGCTGGTAATTATCAGTTGCCTGATTGCATCACCCGTTGCGTTTTACTTTTTGCGCGATTGGCTGCAAAAATACGACTACCGCATTACCATAGGGCCTGGCGTATTCCTGCTATCGGCATTAGTGGCCATAGTGATAACATTAATGACCATCAGTTTCCAGGCCATAAAAGCAGCGTTAACAAACCCGGTGAAAAGCCTGAGGTCAGAATAGTCATTAAGTCATTTGCTTCGCGTCATTAGGTCATTGATGCTTTAAAAATGACATAATGACCAAATGACTCAATGACAAGGCACCAATGAACTAATGAACAATTGAACTAATGAACCATCATGATAAAAAACTATATTAAAATTGCCTGGAGAAATTTAAAGCGTAACAAGGCCTACGCTGCTATAAGTGTTATTGGTTTGGCACTGGGTATTGCCTGCGGTATACTGATATTTACATTAGTTACCTACCATTTAAGCTTCGACACTTTTCATAAGGATTCGGATAGGGTGTACCGCTTGTATACCGAATGGCACGATGATGGCATCGGAAAATCAAATGGCGTACCACAACCCTTGGGCAAAACCTTCAGGAATGATTTTACCATAGGCGAGAAAACCGCAAGGGTAATCAATTTCACCGGCACCTTAATCACCATAACTCATGGCTCTGATGTTAAAAAGTTTCAGGAAGATGACGGTGTGGCTTTTGCCGAGCCTGAATACTTTGATATCTTAAACTTCCCATTAATAAAAGGCGATAAAAAAAAGCTGCTTGTAGCTCCGGGCGAGGCCCTGGTAACCGAGAAAATTGCGCGTAAATATTTCGGCACAGCTGATGCCATTGGCAAAGTGTTCCGCCTGGATAATAAGGTAAACTTTACAATTACCGGTATCTTAAAAGATTTACCCAACAATACCGACCGCCGGCAACAGATTTATGTATCGTACGGCAATATGGACGAGTACACCGGCAACAAGCGTCGCGAAGACAACTGGGGCGGGGTTTACAGCGGCAGCGAGGTTTTTACCAGGCTTAAAAAGGGAGTTACACAGGCACAGGTAGATGCAACAACCGCACAAATTGTGAAAAAGCACTACACAGGCCGCGATTTAAAAGTTTGGTTTTTTAAACTACAGCCCCTTAATGATATGCACTTTAACCCGGAGTTGAACGGCTATGCCGATAAAAAATATTTATGGGCATTATTCTTTATCGGCCTGTTCCTGATTATTACCGCGAGTGTAAATTTTGTTAACCTCGCAACCGCCCAGGCACTTAACCGGGCAAAAGAGGTTGGCGTGCGTAAAGTTTTAGGCAGTATGCCCGGCCAGTTGTTTTGGCAGTTTATTGCCGAAACAGCTTTGATAACCGTATTTGCGGTATTGGTTGCCATTGGCTTATCGTACATCGCTTTGCCTGCCATTAACCACCTGTTCCAGTCAGAGATGGAATTCGATAAAGGCCAATTAGCTATTTTTATTGTGTTAATTGCTGTTGCAGTAGTGTTTTTATCAGGCTCGTATCCGGGTTTGGTGTTGGCACGGTTTCAGCCCATCCAGGCACTTAAAAGTAAACTTTCGCAAAAGGATATTGGCGGGTTTTCACTGCGCAGGGTGTTGGTGGTAACCCAGTTTGCCATTTCGCAGGTTTTAATTATTGGTACCATMATTATAGTATCACAGCTGCATTATTCGCAAACTGCCGACCTGGGCTTTAGCAAAGATGCCATTGTATTACTGCCGATCCCAAAAAATGACGATAAAGCCATTTTAAGCACCATGAAAAACCAGCTAAACCAGATCAAAGGTGTCGAAAAGGTGACTTATTGCTACAGGGCGCCCGCTTCGCAATCAAACAATAGTACCGGCGTTAACTTTAACCACCGGACCGAAGATGAACATTGGAGCATCAACGTTAAATCGGCAGATGAAAATTATATTTCAACCTTTGGATTAAAACTGGTTGCCGGCCGTAACTTTTTCCCTTCGGATACCACGCGTGAGTTTGTGGTGAATGAGATGGTGGCCAAAAAGCTAAATATGAAGCCGCAGGATTTGATAGGTAAAATGCTATCCATTAATGGTAAAGGTACTACCGCGCCGATAGTAGGTGTGGTGAAGGATTTTTACAACTATTCCTTCCACAGCGAAATTTCGCCTGTTTGTATTATGCCAAATTATCATGGCTACTCAACTGTGGCCATCAAAATGAATATGCGTAATGCCAAGGCAACTTTGGCCTCATTTGAGAAGGTATGGAACCAAGCCTTCCCCGAAGAATTTTACTCGTACCAGTTTTTGGATGATAGCATCAGGAAATTTTATGAACTGGATAATATCCTGTTAACGCTGATAGAAGCTTTTGCAGGCATCGCCATTGTTATTGGCTGCCTTGGGTTGTACGGTTTAGTTTCATTTATGGCTGTGCGCAAAACCAAAGAGATTGGCGTACGCAAAGTATTAGGAGCAAGCATAACATCGGTTTTATGGGTTTTTGGCAAGGAATTCACCATCTTATTGCTCATAGCCTTTGTAATAGCCTCGCCGCTGGCTTATTGGGCCATGCACAATTATTTAAAAGATTTTCAATACAAAATCGCCATCGGCCCCGAAATTTTTGTCGAATCCATACTATTTACATTTATAATAGCTGCGATAACAGTAAGCTACCGGTCGGTGCTGGCGGCGCTGGCCAACCCCGTAAAAAGTTTAAGAAGCGAATAGGTTGTTCATTGGTTCACTTGTTCATTAGTTCATTGGTCTTTTCTGTTGGATTACAGGACCAGGCCAATGAATTTATTGTAGCTTAAAGCTTTTGCCCGTTATGCCCGTTATGCCCGCGTTCCAATGAACCAATGAACCAATGAACCAATGAACCAATGAACCAATGAACCAATGAACCAATGAACCAATGAACCAATGAACCAATGAAC
>NZ_JBFUIJ010000054.1:0-35512 GCF_056401935.1 Mucilaginibacter sp. P4_D1 | reverse complement strand
GAACAATATTAAGTAGATGTGCAGATTTCAGATGTGCAGATATGCAAATGATTTGAAAATTTGAAAATGAGAAGGAAGAACTATCTCCGCTATTAAATCAGCAAATCCGAAATCGAACATCCCCAATCCGAAATAAAAATGGCCCGCCCCGAGTTTAATTATACCAGTTTTGATGTTACTGATAAGGATATCCTTTATGAGGATAACCACCTTATTGCGGTGAACAAACGTGCCGGGGATATTGTACAGGTTGACGATACCGGCGACGAATCATTGGACGATAAAGTTAAAAAGTACATAGCCCAAAAATACAACAAGCCCAATGGCGCTTTTTTAGGCGTGGTGCATCGGTTAGACAGGCCCGTGAGCGGCGTTATATTGTTTGCCAAAACCAGTAAAGCGCTTGAGCGGATCAATAAAATGTTTAAGGGCCGCGAAATGCATAAAACCTACTATGCCGTGGTGCGCAAAAAACCGTATCCCGAATCGGGCACATTGGTGCATTGGCTGGTAAAAAATCCGCAAAAAAACGTAACCAAGGCACACGACAAAGAGGTACTGGGCAGTTTACGATCTGAACTAAGCTACAAACTGGTTGCCGAGCTTAACGGATACTACCTGATAGAAGTTGACCCTATAACCGGCAGACCTCACCAAATCCGCGTCCAGTTATCAACACTGGGCTCGCCTATTGTTGGCGATAATAAGTATGGTTATCCGCGCGGCAGCCTGCGTAAAAGCATCTGTTTACATGCCCGCAAGCTTACCTTTATTCACCCGGTAAAAAACGAGCCTGTCGAAATTATAGCTCCTGTTCCGCGCGACGGCTTTTGGGAAAAGTTTGAAGGAATGATGATAGGTTAATTCAAAAGTAAAAATTCAAAATTCAAAAACAGAATAGCGGCTTTACAAGCCCTTCACCACCTCCCAAATCCGTTCATCAACCAAAACTCCTTCGGATAGGTTTCGTTCGCGGGTTTTCATGGTATTTTCGCCGGGATAGCTTATAGTACCGCCCTCCTGCTCGGGGGTACTGGTTTTGGTGTAAGCGATAATCTCTTCAATTAATGTGGCTGTTTGTTGGTCGTTTACCGGTTTTATACATATAAATACCTGCGATATGCCGGAGTCGGCCCCGCTTTGGGTTATTCTTGCTGTGGAGTTACCGCCAGTTAAAACCGTAGCCAAAAGATCGAGCACTAAAGCAAGCCCCGATCCTTTCCAAAACCCAATTGGGAGTAATCTTTTCGACTCCAGGATAGCCGCGGGGCTGGTACTTAAATTACCCTTGCTATCATATCCGCCAGGCAAAGGCAAAGCCTCGTTGTTATTTTCATATTGCTTCAGTTTCCCCAACGAATATTGCGATATGGCCATATCCAACACCACATGGCCTTCTTTGCGCGGCACAGCTATTACCAGCGGGTTATTACCCAAGCGCGGATCGAGCCCGCCCCAGGGCGGTAGGTTGGCAATGGTATTGGTAAAGCATATACCTATAAAACCGGCGTCTGCTGCCTGCCAGCCGTAAGTACCACCCCGCATCCAGTGGTTGGTGTTTTTTAGCGCCACGCAACCTATTCCATTATCATTTGCCAGCGTCATGGCCTTATCCATGCCAAACCTGGCATTCAGCATACCCGGGCCCAAATTGCCGTTCCATTGCTCCATGGCGCCAAAACCGTTTTCCCGGGTGGGTGAGTTGCTCGGTTTAACCAGCCCATCTTTTACGTGCTGCACAAAAACAGGAAAACGGTTTAACCCATGGGTATATATCCCATCCCTGCTGTTTTCTGCAAAAATACCCGCACATTGGTCGGCTTTGTCTCCAGTAAAATTAAGCTTTAATAAAACGCGTTTAAATTCGGCTTCGAGCAGAGGGAGTGGGATGCGCATGGTTTTAAATTCAAAAGTTAAAAGTAAAAATTCAAAAGTAAAAACCCTTGCCCCTGCTCGAAGATGTTGATAGCGCCATTAAAATAAAAAACGTTTAAAACAGTTAGTTAAATATAACCCCTGCCGGTAGATTAATAACTGCAGGATTTCATATTTTTGCGCGTACACTATTTCATGAAAAATAAATTTCCATTACTTTTTATAATTGCTTTAGTTGTTGCCGGCGCACTGGCAAACTCCTGCAAAAAAGATAAAAACAGCAATATTCCGGCCCTGCTAACCAGCGGTGTTTGGGAACTGGCATCGGTACAGGTTTACTATTATACGGGGAATACACAGATAGGCAATCCGGATACATTGAATACCGATTGCGATAAAAGTCAGTACTTTACCTTCAAAAGCGATAACACCTGCAGCTACACCAATTTTGATTGTATTGAGCAAACATCAACCGGCACCTGGAATTTGACCGAAAACAAGTTATACTTTTCATCAGATATCGTAGCTAAAGATACTGTAGCAGGCGGCAGCACGAGTACCGAAAAGCCATTTAATTACACGCAGATTGAAACCCTTGGCACTTATTCCCTGGTGTTACAAACCGGCGATGTTGAGCCAAATTATTCTGCTACCAAAGCCCGCACCGTTAAACGTTATGGATTTATAAGGCAAAAAGCTACAACAAATACCAATTAAACCACGTAAAAAATTATATTTGGATATTATTGAACGGTTTATAAAACTACCACGGATATGTTTAACTGTTGTTCGCGGTAACTTCAACACCTTTGAAAAACTTTAATGAAGAAACGAATTGCCATTTTTGCTTCAGGTTCGGGCTCAAACGCCCAAAAGTTAATGGAGCATTTTAAACGCAATGCCGAGGCCGAAGTTGTACTGATACTCACCAACAACCCGCAAGCCTTCGTATTACAGCGTGCCGACAATTTTGAAGTGCCATCGCACATTTTTACCCGCCACGAATTTTTTGAAACTGATGATGTAATCCGCCTGCTCAAAAACCTGCAGGTTGATTTGATTGTACTGGCAGGTTTTCTGTGGCTTATCCCCGGCTCATTATTAAAAGCCTTCCCCAATAAAATCATCAACCTGCACCCCTCCCTGCTACCTAAATATGGCGGCAAAGGCATGTACGGCGATCATGTGCACAAAGCAATCTTGGATAACAAAGAAGAAGAAAGCGGCATCACTATCCATTTTGTAAACGAGCATTTTGATGAAGGCGAGGTTATCCACCAATCGAAGTTCAAAATTGAACCGGGCGATAACATCGAAATGATCAAATTCAAAGGCCAGCAACTGGAGCACCTACATTTCCCCAAAGTGGTAGAGGCGTTGCTGAAGAAGATGAAGAGTTAACAGGGTTTTCAGGATCTGGTAGAATTAACGGTTTTTTTTCTGAACCCGGATAAATCAGATTTTCAGGATTTTGATTAACTTGAGGGCAATTTTTATTCACAACTCACAACTCACAACTCACAACTCACAACTCACAACTTCTCCAAATACTCCTTCGGTATCGGGTTGTCCTTCCGTTCGCCGTCAAAAAACCAGGCCAGGATCCAGAAACGGGTACCATCGTTAAATAATTCGATACTGTTGATTCCGCGTTCGATAATTGGCCCACCGGCAACATTGCGCGATTCATAGGTGCTGAAAACATGGTAAATRCTGCCAAACTTTTCCACTTTCCTTGAGATCTCCCTTTCGTCAAAACCATCGCGGGATAATGACGCGTCGGACAGGCGATGATATTCTTTCAGCGTCATGTAATGAAACTTTATCTTGCCTTCCTTATTCAATCCTGCCGAACCTACATGCGCATCCGCAATATGCAGCAGGCTATCGCGCTCATAGCTTACCTTCTCCCCTTTTTTTACAGTCACCACATCGTAATAGGCTTTCATAATACCATCAAGGGTACTCACATTGTCGCCATATTTGGTTACAACCTGAGCCGCGGCAAATTGCAGCAAGCCAATAGTTAAAAACAGGGTTAGAGCGGCTGATTTTTTCATGAGCAGGAAATATCGTTAGACAGGTTTAAATAAAATCGAATTTAAACAATATCAGTCACAATCATATGATGATATTTTTACACCTCCGGCTTGTTGTTTTTCAACTTTAATATTTTGCGCGGCATCTGCATTTTTATGCAATACTTTTTCAAAAAGCATAGCTTCATCCAGGCTAATGTTCTTTAAAAGCAGTTTATGGTCGGCACAGCCGTCAAAATAGGTCTCGGTGGTTACGGCCCCATTTTTGTAATAAATGCTTGTTTCTTTGGCTCCTTTTTTGGGTATCCTTTTCGCAATTTTTAAAACCCCGTAATTACGCTTAAGGTAAGCATCTTCCGTTTCTACAAAACCATAATCATCCATTTCCAACGCAGGCATGACAGACAGATAGCCATCAAACAGGTACCCTGGTTTACCCTTAAATTCTACCTTTATCCACTTACCGCTCAGCCGGTACGGTTCTTTTAAAGCTGCGGTGTTAAAATCAACCGTTAAGGCTTTAACTTCTCCCTCGGATTTAACAGGCTTTACAATAGTTCCATAAGGAATGGTCGCGATGGTTTGGCTCTTGTCGTCAGCGCTATTTTTTAAGTTTACACCGGCCAGCAACCATACTTTCAGTGATTTGGAAGTGGTATTTGCCTGCGCCCCAGCCTTAATGGTAATAGTTACAGATAACACAAATGCTATTGTAATTGCGATAAGTTTTTTCATAGGTAAAAAATACAATGTTATTACGGGCTAAAGATACATAGCTAACATTTATTTAACTACCATAAATTAATAATTAAAACGTTAGCCGCCATTTAGTGTTACCCTACTGCACCACAAGCATATATAATATGATAACCGCTAAAATAATCCGCCACCGGCATAAATTCCACCATTATATTAACGACGATCTTAAGTCGGTTAAAGAGGAAACCTTTTTTAAAATAGTTTTTTCAGATCCCGCAGAAATGGACTTGTTTAAAGACTGGATAACGCAACACGGCGGCGAGTACGATTACAATAAAAACGAAAGCCGCCAGGAAGGTAAGTTCCCGGCGGTCCCGATGTTTCATGATGAAATTTGCTGGTGCGATATCATGACCTACTACCTGATGCATGTAGCAGGTTATGTATTTTACTCAACCATTCATCCTTATAAAGGCGAGGTATACACTAAAAATTAGCGGCTACCGATACACCGTAAACCCTTGGGTTACCTAAGTGGGTAGCGCCAAAATCGTATGCGTAATCAATAGCTTTTTTGTTGCCTATGTTGCTTTCCCATAAAAACAGACTATAGTTTTTGGTATCGATGCCGATCCTGGCGTTGAATTTACTGTAGCCTTTTTGTTCGATGGTGTTGGCCAGGTCAAAATACTGGTCGCCAAGGTAGCGCCACTCGCCACGGGCCACCAACCTTGTTTTTTGCCGGCCGCCAAGTGCATAGCCATATTGCAGTGCCAGCATGTTGGTAAACTTAGGCGTGTAAATTTGTTTGTTGCCTTTTAAATCAACAATAACGCCATTGTTACCTACAGCCAGGTCGGTGTAATGAGCATCGGTGTAGCCAAAGTTATTTTCAATTTCCAGGCCTTTAACCGGTGTGGCGCTTAACTCAACTTCAACACCTTTACTGCTTAGTTTACCGGCATTTTTGGTTATGGTGATAGCATCCGGTAATACCAAAGTTGGTACCTGCGCATCTGTTACCCGTGTATAAAACAGGGCTACGTTTGCGCGCAGTTTGTTGCCCAAAAAGCTATTTTTCGATCCAACCTCGAAGTTGTTGCTATATTCTGGTTTAAAAGTGTACAACGGGGGCGACGATGGGTCTGAACCTAACTCGGTAATACCGCCAGCCCTGAAACCACGGCTGTATGTAGCATATAAATTATTGGTAGCCGTTAAATGATAAGCCAGGTTAAGTTTTGGCGAAAAGGCTTTAAAATTTGCCGATGAAGAGGTATCCGACCGGGTAACCATAGCGTCGCCGCCATCGGGCTGAAACTCGCCTTTCACACTTTCTTTTTTATGTTCATGATCATAACGCAAACCGGCGGTAATATCAAATTGCGGACTGACCACGTAGGTTACCTGGCCATAAACGGCCACGCCAAAATTTCTGTCGATATTGGTATTGATGCTGGTAAAATTGGTTATTGGCGAGCCAACAGCGGCAGCATCGGCGCCAAAATAGGTTCCCTGCTTGTTTGGGGCGTAATGATAAAAGCCATAAGCACCGGCGGTCCATTTTAGTTTAGAGGTTGACGATGCAGGCGAAGTAAACCTAAACTCCTGGATGCCTGTACGTACTTTATTCCAGTCGCCGCCATAATTGTTTACTACCGATACTGCGTCGATAGGCGAAAAATCACCGTCAATAGGTTTGGTATAATAACGGTTATTTACCTGGTATGATGACTGCGAGGTAAAGTTAAAATCGCTGCCCGAATAATTGATGGCCAGCGAGGTATTGAAGGTATTATCAATCATTTTGGTGGTGGCGTTTTGATCTACCTGGTAAGGTTTGCTCAAAGCGTCATCCGGCGAACCGGCCAAGGTGAACGCACCGTTATTACGGTTGTTGTAATTTTTAGCATTTAGCGTAAAAGCCAGTTTGGATGTGGCCAGGAATTTAAGGTAGTAATTACCTAAAAAAAAGTGCTGCTTATCAAAATGGCTGTTATCAAACGTATTGGTATAAAAACCATTAAAGCCCGAGTAAACACCGGCTACACCTAAAAACAATTTATCTTTTATCAACGGTGCTTTTATACCCAGGGTAAAACGCTGCTGGCCGTAGTTTCCAAAATCCAGCCCGGCAAAACCGCTTACCGTGTTTGATGGTTGTTTGGTAATAATATTAATAACGCCGCCGGTAGCATTGCGGCCGTATAGCGTGCCCTGCGGGCCACGCAGCACCTCTATCCTATCTACATCAAGCAGCTGTGGAATGTAAGTATCCAGGCCGTATTGGTTTACGCCATCAACATAGGTAGCCACAGCTGGGTCATATGAGGTGGTAACTATACCCCTGATACCGCTAACCGTACGGCCATCGCCCGAGCTGGCCGAGTTTAAGTTGGGGGCAATAGCTGTCAAATCTTTCAAATCCCAAAGCCGGTAATCTTTTATTTGCCTGGCCGATAAGGTTGTAACACTGAAAGGCACTTTTTGGGCATCCTCCTCGTATTTTTGAGCCGTTACCGTAACTTCATCCAGTTGGTTACTGGCATCTTTCAATTGAAAACTGATGGGGCGCATAGTGCCGCTTAAAACAATCGATTGGCTTTTTGCAGCATAACCAACGGCGCTGATGTGCAAAATATAACTCCCGGATGCAATATCTTTTAATGAGAATTTCCCGTCCTTATCGGCAACAGTACGGTAATTGGTATTCAGCAGGTAAACCGTAGCACCGGCAATGCCCTGGCTTTTTTCGTCGGTTATGGTACCCGATAAATTGGCAATAGTTTGTGCTTTTACTGTAATACAAAGTATAAGCAATAAAAATAAAGTAAGTGTTTTTTTCATTTAACTGGTTGTAACTGGCATGTGTATTTTTAACACATTGATATAATTGCCAATTATAACAAACGGCATCCATTTAACTGCAAAGCAAACAGAAATTTTACTTAATTATTATTGGTTCATATAGCTACGCTGTCATTAGTCATTGTCGCTGCGCTTGTAATTGGTCATTCGCTGCGCTTGTCATTAGTCATTCGCTACGCTGTCATTGGTCATTGGGCTTTGCGATTAAAAAACAAGACGGTAAAAAATCACCAGACGATGGATTGGAAAAGGCGTTGCCTTTTCCAATGACCAATGACCAATGACCAATGACCAATGACCAATGACCAATGACCAATGACCAATGACCAATGACCAATGACCAATGACCAATGACTAATGACCAATGACCCAATGACAAGCGCAGCAACCTATTCATTCAGCATAAATTTATCTACACCATCCGCTGGTTTCCAGTTGCTGGCGGGTTCGAAATAACGCCATAGGAGAGCCGATATTTTTTTGATGAGCAGGCCGGCTTCGTTACTTGTTCCCCAGCTTTGATCGGTATTATGGTTGGTGATAATGGAGAATACATAATCGCCATGGGGCGCGTTTACCAGCACAGTTTCTGACCGCGACTCATCAACCGCGCCCTGCTTGGATATGGTATGCACATATGGCGGAATTTGCGACAGGGCGTGCTCGTCCCAGTAAATACGGCCCATGTTGCGGTACATTCTTTCGCTGGCGGCGGGGCTTACGGCTTCGCCTTTTCTGATCATGGTAAAAAGGCGGCACATTTCATAGGGTGTGCTAACGCCCCATCCATAAATTTTACGGATAGCCTCGCGGCCGGCCACACGCGAGTTTACCCGCATCACCTTAAAACCGTTTTGTTGCAGCCAGTTGTTAATATAATCGCCGCCAACCAGTTTTTGCAGCCACAGGCTCGCGGTATTATCACTCATGGTAATCATCAGCATAGCCACTTTACTCAACTGTACGGTGTCCTTATCTTTAAACGAGCCTAAAAGATCTTCTCCGGCATATAAAAGCGAGTCGCGGTAAACCAGCTTTTGGTTGTAATGCAGTTCGGCCTTTTCTATCTTGTCCATCAACCCGCACTGAATGCTCACCTTAATCATGCTGGCTGTAGGGAACAGCGTATCGGCATTAATGGCAACGGTTTTACCCGTTTTAAGGTTTTGTACATAAATGCCTGCCTGGCCATGAAAACCCTTAACGGCATCCTGCAATTGCGCGGTTAGTTTTTTATCAGTTTGGGCGAAGGTGGCTGTTGTAAGGAGTAAAAAGAGGGTGAAGAGTTTGAGTTTCATGAGTGAATTGTTTATCAGATGCAAAATACTCAGTAAAATCAATAATCGTATCTTTATGATATGGATATTCAACAGGTTGTCAATATAGATCAGGATGTTTTAAGCGGAACACTGGTATTTGCCGGTACGCGTGTGCCGGTCGAGTCGCTTTTTGACCATTTAAAAGCCGGAATTTCTCTTGAGACTTTTTTAGACGAATTCCCATCGGTTAAAAAAGAGCAGGCAATGTTTTTGATTGATAAACAACGGCAATTAAATTTCCTGTAAGCTGTTTTGCCCAACATCCTATCTCATCGCTGCAACAAATAGCCTTTAAATTTTTAGATTTGTTTCTTCTTTAAAAGGATAAATGAATAAACCATCGATTCCACGTTATCGCACACTTGACTTCTTGAAGTATATAAACACCGGCTTTGTACGCAGGCGAAGACTCACCCGGCGAGGCTACACCCCCCATTTCCCCTTTAGAGCTTCGAAAAATTTCATTACTCCTAAACAAATGTGGCCTAATACTATTTACCCCATATGAAACTCCTCCGCTGGCTTCTATTCCCATTTTCGCTCATTTACGGCCTGGTTGTTACCATTCGTAATTGGTGTTATGATGCCGGGGTGTTTAAAAGTACCGGTTTTAACCGCCCGGTTATTGTGGTAGGTAACCTTGATGTAGGCGGCGCCGGAAAAAGCCCCATGACCGAGTACCTGATCCGGTTATTTCAGGATGAAAAACCGACCATACTTAGCCGCGGGTACGGCCGCAAAACCAGGGGCTTTTTGCTGGCGGGCGATAAGCCACAGGCATCGGTTATAGGCGATGAGCCTGCCCAGTTTAAACATAAATTCCCGAAGGTTACCGTTGCCGTTTGCGAAAAACGGGTAGCGGGTATACAGCAGTTAAAAGATAAATACAGCCTGGTAATTTTAGATGATGCCTACCAGCACCGGGCACTTAAACCGGGCTTTAGCATTTTATTGTTTGATTATAACCGCCTTAACCAACCACGGTTGATACTGCCAACCGGCAACCTGCGCGAGCCGTTCAGTGGCCGCGAAAGGGCCGATGTTATTGTCATCAGCAAATGCCCGGCAACATTGGCAGATGCAGAAATGGCTATCATAAAAAAACACATTAAGCCATTGCCCAACCAGCAGCTATTTTTTACCTCCATAAACTACCTGGCCCTGCAAAACATGAACGGGGCTACTGTGTATCAAAATATTGATGAGCAAACCGCCGTGTTTTTGCTTACGGGTATTGCCAATCCCGCGCCTTTGTTATCGCATTTAAAAAACCATACATCTATCATCAATCACCATAAATATCCCGATCATCACCAGTTTACCTTAAAAAATATCAGTAAACTTGCCGATGATTTTTTTGCCTGTACATCACAAAAAAAGTTAATCATCACAACAGAAAAGGATGCGCAGCGTTTAGGGGAACAGGAATTGCAGCCGGCCATTAAAAAACTGCCTGTTTTGGTACTGCCGATAGGTATTAGTTTTTTAAATAACGGCAAACAGCAGTTTGATAATTTAGTAACCAAATATGTTAGACAATATTGAAAGCACCGCCCGGTACATTAAAAACCGCATAGGCGATTTTGAACCCGAGGTAGGTATAATTTTAGGCACAGGCCTGGGTGGCCTTGTTAAAGATATCGTTGTAGAAAAACAATTGATGTACTCCAACATCCCCGATTTCCCAATCTCGACATTGGAGTTCCATTCGGGTAAGTTGATATTTGGCACACTTGGCGGTGTAAAGGTGGTAGCTATGCAGGGGCGCCTGCACTATTACGAGGGTTATAACATGCAGCAAATCACTTTCCCGGTTAGGGTGATGAAATACCTGGGCATTAAAACCCTTTACGTATCAAATGCCAGTGGGTCTCTTAATCCCGATTTTAAAAAAGGCGACCTGATGGTTATTGCCGATCATATTAACCTGCAACCGCAAAACCCGCTCATTGGCAGAAATTATGAAGAGCTTGGCCCCCGTTTCCCGGATATGAGCCAACCCTACCAGCGCACTTTAATTGATAAAGCTTTAAGTATTGCCGCGGCAAACAATATTACCTGCCATAAAGGAGTTTATGTTGCTGTAACCGGCCCTAATTTAGAAACCAAGGCCGAGTACACTTATTTAAGGATCATTGGCGGCGACGCAGTAGGCATGAGCACCGTACCCGAAGTTATTGTAGCAAACCATATGGGCATACCCGTATTTGCCATATCGGTATTAACAGACGAAGGCTTTACTGATGTGCTGGAGCCGGTATCATTAGAAGAAATTATAAGAGTAGCCGAGGAAGCCGAGCCAAAACTGACCCTGATCCTCAAAAATCTGATAGCCGGTAATTAGTGTAATTAATGCATCATAAGCTCAAATATATTTTATTGCTCCTGTTGTGCTTTGGCATACAGTCGGCTTTTGCACAATACGGCCAGGTAAACCGGGCAAAGCCACTATCAACTCGCGATACATTAAAAACCCAACGGAAAGTTAGCGACGACGAACTGCTGGATAGCCTGCGCAAGAAAGAGGATAATAAAAAAGACTCTGTTGTTTTCAGCTCCAAGTTTATCCGTGTAACGATGGAACGTTTCCTGAGCGACAGCACACAAACTTTCGCGCTGGATACCGGCATTTATAACTTTGAAAATTACAGCCCGCTTACCGATCCCCGCCATCCGCGCATCAGCCTGGGTTACAATGGTGTATCGCAACGAAGCATGCTGTTTGAGCCCGACCAAACCATAGGTTTTAACACCGGCCTGCACTCGCTTGATGTATATGCCTTAAAACCACAGGATATTAAGTATTATAACGCCAGGGTGGCTTACTCCAACCTCACCTTGTTTAACGGCTTTGGCAGCTCGGCCGAGCAGGTTTTCAAAATCATCCACACCCAAAATGTAAAACCTAACTGGAATGTAGGCTTCAACCTCAATTTCAACGGATCGCGAGGCTTTTATAGCACCAGCAGCGTGCTGCAGCAAAATGTGAGCGATGTAAACGCCGCGTTTTTTACCTGGTACCAATCGCCAAGCAAGCGTTACAATTTGCTGGCCAACATCATTTATAATAATTTAAAAGCACCCGAAACGGGCTCCATCCTTAACGATACAATTTTCACGGGCAAAAGCAATTCCCTGTTCTTTAAAAACTCGGCCCCTGTGCGGCTGGCAAACAGTTACCAGCAGTGGACAGATAAAAGCCTGTACATAAAGCAGTTTTATTACCTGGGCCGTATTGATAGTTTGAACAAAGGCAAGGCTAACTCCAAAATTTTGCCTACCCAGCGCGTAGCACACACCTTACTTGTTCAAAACAGCAGTTATAATTACCTGCAAACAAACCAGCCCGATACCTATAATGTATTCCCCGATTATTATTACAGCTATAACCGGTCGCGAGACTCGTTGGTAGTAACCCATGTTCAAAACGAATTTTCTTACAGTTTCTATCTCCGCAGTAAATCGGTAAAGTTTGTAAAAAACGAAGTAAAGCTCGATCTGGGCCTGGTACATGACCTTTATAATTACGCGCAATACGTAAGCGACACCGTGCTAAATCAGTATGGATACAAGTACATCCACCAAAATAAAATGCAGAATAATACCTTCCAGGATATTACCCTGAAAGCCAAATTCAGCTACCGTTTTAGCGACAGGCTTGGTCTTGAAGGCGACTTTAGGCAGATAGTGCAGGGCCGCGATTTTGGCGATTATTTTTATGGCGCAAAGCTTAACGTTGCGGGTAATGATAAAGCAGGCAAAATTATTTTAGAAGCCTATTCACAAAACAGCTCACCTCCGCTCATTTACACCAACTGGATAAGTAACCATTATATTTTCCATAATAGCTTCAAAAACCAAAAAACAACCAGTGCATCGTTTAGCTATATCAACAACCCTTTGCAGCTGGATATCAAGGCCGAGTACTTTTTAATTGCCGGGTACATGTATTTTACCGCACAGGATGGCGGTATCGACGCCCACCCCGCCCAGCTGAGTAATGATATCAACCTGCTTAAATTAAGCGTGGGTAAAAATTTAAGCTACCACAGCCTGCACTTTGATAACTACATAGTTTACCAGAAAACAGATTATCAATCAACCCTGCGCACACCCGAGGTTTATACCTATAGTAACCTGTATTTCAGCAAAACACTTTTTAACGTACTTAAATCAAACTTTGGCGTAAGCGTAAGGTATAATACACCGTATGTAGCGCCATCATATGCGGTAGGCATTGGCCAGTTTTACAACGGGCCCGATGTTACCTTTACATCGTACCCCGTAGCATCCGTTTACTTTAAGGCTACCCTGCAACGCACCAACCTGTTCCTGATGTATGACTATGCCAACCAGGGCCTGCAAAGCAGAGGTTTTTACACCGTAAACCGCTACCCTATGCAAGACCATTTGCTGAAGTTTGGTGTCAGCTGGACGTTTTATAATTAGTTGTAAAAAAGAATCAAGAGACAAGAATCAAGAATTAAGACACCCGCGTGGCGCTTCTGCCTTCGTACCTTTATATATCTACATCAATTGTGGGCGTATCCCTGCGGGCCGGGCTCATACGCACACAGGGCATTAGGCTCGGGCCGGTATCCGCTTTTATCCCTTACGCGTTTGTCTGAACTCGAATTAAACGAATTTTTAGAATGTCCCGAATTGCTTTTTTAAATTCTGTAAATTTTTTAATTCTGTAAATTCCGGTTCAGACAAAATCACCTGTACATCAAAAAGTCTTGATACTTGATACTAACTACTTGATACTAAAATCAAGTTTTCTGTTTCTTCTTCTTTGCCGCCGGGAATAATACGTTGTTCAAAATCAAGCGATACCCTGCCGAATTGGGGTGAAGTTTTAAATCTGTCGGCGGGTCGCCTACGGCGTGTTGATAATCTTCGGGATCGTGGCCGCCGTAAAATGTCCATTGGCCTTTGCCGTATTCGCCGTGTATGTAGCGGGCTTCATTAGCGGTTTTCATTTCGCCCATGATGGTTACACCGGGTTTTAGCATACTTTTATTATAGGCTGTGGTGAGGCCCATGAAGCCTTTTATCACCTTGTCATGATCCTGGGTAAGCATGCTGGGCACTACATCCCATTTGGCCGAAAAATCAAACAGCGTAAAAAAATCACGCTGGCGCTCCACCTGCCGGGTAGTAGTTACATCAACGTTGCTAAACTGGTGTGACATGGGGTTCATATCCAGCGTAAAATTCTGGAAAGCGAAAGTTTGCGTAAAATCCAGTTTTGACTGTGCGTCCGGGTCGGCAGCATCGCCATCAAACATCCGCTCGCAAATATCAGTATTGGATGAGGCCAGGGCAATATCAAACGTATCGGTACCCGAGCACATGGCAAACAAAAAGCCGCCGCCGGCGCAAAAATCGCGGATATTTTTGGCCACTGCCAGCTTCATTTGCGATACCTTTTTAAACCCAAGCTTATGAGCCAGCGCCTCCTGCCCTTTTACATCATCGTTGTACCATTGCGCAAACCTAAAAGCACCGTAAAACTTGCTGTACTGGCCGGTAAAATCCTCGTGGTGCAGGTGCAGCCAATCGTATTTTGGCAATTCGCCTTTTATAACTTCTTCGTCATACACTACATCGTAGGGGATCTCGGCATACTTTAAAACCAGGGTAACGGCATCGTCCCAGGGCAGTTTATTTTTCGGCGAGTAAACGGCCATTTTGGGCGCCTTCTCCAACTTAACCACATCCATATTTACCGACGGGTCGCTTACTTCGGTAATAATCTCATTCACCTTAGCATCGGCCAACACCTGGTAGCTTACCCCTCGTATTTTGCACTCCTCCTCCATCTTCTGGTTATACTTCATCATAAAGCTGCCGCCGCGATAGTTAAGCAACCAGTCAACCTCCTCGCCATTTTTTAAAGCCAGGAAAGCAATGCCGTATGATTTCAGATGATCTTTCTGCTCATCGTCCATGGGGATGAGGATAGAGGCCGCTTTTGCGAAGAAAGGTAAAAGGAGAAAGGTAAAAAGCAGGATTATGGGCGAAACGCGAAAGGTGAAAGGCAAAAGGTATTTTTTATGTGGCTGATTATGCACCATTCGGGCTGTATTTTAAATTGATTCGATTTATCAAATGTAACGAATAAACGGGTAATGTATTACGATGAGGCGGGATTGAAATAAAGTTCAGGATATGTATAAATATAGACAACTTAGTTAGTACATTACCAAGCCTTATCATCATCAATGGAACTACACCAATATAAAAATCTACTCGACCAGGTAAACGCGATTAATACTCGTTATCGGAAAATCAATGCGCTTACGGGCGAAAACTTTAACGTTTTTAGGATTCTAAAGCTCGATTCATCTGAAGTTAGAATGCATTCTGCTTTTATTGCTGAACTGTTAAATCCACACGGTTCCCATGGTCAAAAGGATACGTTTCTGAAATTATTTATCAGTGATTTCTGCTATAAGAATAATCCAATCGATACACTTTCATGTAGGATTAAAGTAGAAGATTATATTGGCCTTATAAACGAGAAAAAAACCGAGGGTGGGCGGATAGACATAATCATTCGGGATAAAAACGACAATCACATCATTATTGAGAACAAGATATATGCGAATGACCAAAAGTATCAATTAACAAGATATTTTAATTATTCAAAAAATGCCGATATCATTTATCTGACACTATATGGTACCCCGCCGTCAGACGAAAGCAGGGGCACTATGCTGGAGGGTATACATTTCAAAAGTTACTCATATAGAGATAACATCTTAAAATGGCTAGAGGTATGCCGTAAAGAAGTGGCAATATATCCTATTGTCAGAGAAGCCATAACTCATTATATCAATTTAGTTAAACATTTAACGCATCAAACACTAAATAAAAACATGCAGGAAGAATTAAGCGATTTGCTAAAGTTGAACATAGAAGCAGTTCTAATTATAAGAGATAATCTAAATAGAGCGCGTCAAAAAGCCGCGGATGATTTTGGTCAAATTATGGTAAAGGAATTCGAAAATTCAGACCTGGAGATTAAATACTATATTGATTTCAAAGAACAATATAGCGGTATTTGGATAAGAAAACCAGAATGGAAATACGCCAAAATTAGTTTTCAGTTTCAAAAATATGATAAGGACATGATTTATGGGATTGCTCAATGGGATCTGGAAAAAAATCCTATGCCAGAAGAGTTGAAAGCAAGTCTTAGATCATTACCATATAACTTATCTAAAAATAGCGCATGGTGGCCTTGGTTTAGAGATTTAGACCACCCTTATAATAATTGGGATCAAAAAGATGCTTGGCGCGCCATTGCGGATGGTCGAATGAAAGAAATGATTATCGAAAAAACGCAATACTTACTCAATTTGGTAAAAGATATAGAACTATAAAAAAGTTTTCTACCCCTGTTTTTTTACCCACAGTTCCTTTTACCTTTCGCCTTTTACCTTTCACCTCAAATCATTACCTTTGCCAACTGTTTTCAAAAAAACAAAGAAATGAGCAAAGCAATAATCAAAACTGAAAAAGGTGACATGACCGTAGAGTTTTACGATCAGGATGCCCCAAATACTGTAGCTAATTTTAAAAAATTAGCTAAATCAAACTTTTACGATGGTGTTATCTTCCACCGAGTTATCCCTAACTTTATGGTACAGGGTGGCGACCCTACCGGTACCGGTGCTGGTGGCGCAGGCTACAAAATTGATTGCGAATTGACAGGAGATAACCAATACCATGACCGTGGTGTGCTTTCAATGGCACATGCCGGCCGTAACACCGGCAGCTCACAATTCTTTATCTGCCATAACCGTACAAACACAGCTCACTTAGATCGTAACCACACCGTGTTTGGTAAAGTGATTGAAAACGTTGACATTGTTGACGCTATCCGCCAGGGCGATAAAATTTTAAGCATCGAAGTAATAGAAGATTAAGTTATTGGTTGATTAGGTGAGTGGTTGATTGAGTTTAAAACCTAATCAACCACTCACCCAATCAACCTAATCAACCAATAAAACATGAATTTACAAGGAATTGTAGCCGTATCTGGCAAACCGGGATTATGGCGGGCGTTGGCTCAAAACAAAACCGGTTACGTACTGGAGAGCCTGGATGCACAAAAAACAAAACTGGTAGCCAACCTGTCAACAGCTAAACTGGCGGCCCTTACCGAAATAACTATTTTTGGCATTGAGGATGACATCAGGCTTACCGATGTTTTTGAGCAGATGAAAGCCGCCGCAAACGTACCCGACGCTAAAGCTGATGGTAAAAAAATGCGCGCCTTCTTTTACGAAGTAGCGCCGGATCATGACGAGGAGAAAGTATATGCATCTGATATGAAAAAGATCCTTACCTGGTTCCATATCCTTAAAGATTTACCATCGTTTAACGAGGCAGACCCAACTTCGGCACCAGCTGCCGAGGCCGCCCCTGCCGAAGTTGAAGAACCAGTTGCCGAGGTAGTTGCCGCCGAACCGGAGCCAACTCCTGCCCCAAAAGCAAAAGCTAAAAAAACAACAAAAAAAGCCGAGTAATCGGCTTTTTTTAATCCAGGGTACCGGTATCCTTTATCTTACCGGTTGAGTCAACTTTGATAATAAGGCCATTATCATAATAATCAGTAAGTGGAACACCTATCCCATACTCTATCGTAAAGCCGTTGCTATTCATATTTGCATAAGGAAATGACAGTGTGCCTGATTTTGCTAACCTATCGCTTATTGATTTATTGAAGATTGCCTTGCTGATTGTTCCCTTGAAGATGATCCGGGAATTGATCTTAAACTCAACATCCGATACAAAATTGTGAGTTTGAAAAGCCGTTAAACCATAAACATCAAGGTATTCCCTGGGGACACTTATTTTGTTATCATAAACACAGTAATGCCTGATGCTCAAGGCTTCAGTATCACCATTGGCTAAAATCTCAGTTGTATCAACTTTAAAGGTATCTTTATAACTGGCCAGCAATTTTTTTAGCAGGCTATCGCGCTCATGCGGGTTAAGTTTCTTAACTTTTTGCAAGGCCGGATCCGTAGCTTCATTAGCACAACCTGCCATTAAAATGGCAATGCCAAGCACAAACGCGACTGCACCAAACGCGGTTCTCATTCCTTAGGCTTCCAACGCATCATAAACAATCACCTTTTCCCAAAGGTGGCTGCAATTTTTGATGAACTCCAGGTGTAAGGGGTGGGTTTGATAGGTTGCCTGCCCGGCAAGGTCGCTAAAAAACATTAGCTCTGATACCGCCCAGCTGTTATCAACCACATCACGTTTTTCGGTGCTGGCAACAACGCCTACACGCAGTTTTTTAACGGTTTCTATTTTCGACAGGGTTTTAACGCCTGCAACCAGTTTATCCCTGTCTTCAACCGAACCGGGATTTTTAAGCCAGAAAAACACATGGTGTATTACAGGCCAGTCTTCTTTTTGATCTATCATTGGCATTGCTGATGCTACAGCTGTCCCTGCTGCCAGGGCGGCTGTAGTGGTTATAAATTTTCGTCTGTTGGTAGTGCTCATAGCAGGGTTATTATTGAGCGTTAAATTAGGAAGAATTATTGGAATCGCTTAAGCGAAATATTCTCCATTTCGTTTAGTAAAGTATTTTTCATAAAACTTACCTTCTTTTCTAAAAGTTCTGCCAGTTCTATCGTCGGTTCGGCATTAAAAGGATAACATTCATCTACAGATCTTTTAGCTTTGATGTGCGCAATCCAATCTTCAGCCAATCGAATGTAATCTTCTAATACTTCAACAGTAGAATCCGGCCCGTAAACATCTAAATACATTGAAGGGAAATCACCGACAATCACCCACAGAAAATTATTTTCTTTGCTTTGTATATTGTCTATTTCGAAAAGAAAAATACAAAACACTTCCCCAAGGTTGTAATAAAGAAAGCTATCATTTATCGCAGCACACCATTTAAAACTAAGCAGGTACTTCTCAGCTTTTCTATAAACCCCTGGTAATTCGGAATAAAAATCAATATCCGGTTGAATATCTTTATAGTTAACAGGGTATTCTCTCATTGGTTATTTACCTACGCACACTCCGGCTGCCCGCACTTTTCATCGGCAAACTCGGGTTCAAAAGTGCTGTGGTTTATTTCCATGTGTTCCAACCGGTGACGGAGATCATGTTTAATACTATCAAAATCAGCCATATTCTCTGGTTTAATAACCAGGTGGGCGGTTAGGGCATTCTCGGTAGTGCTAAGCGCCCATACGTGCATGTGGTGCACATCTACCACGCCTTTGCCTTTCATCAGCTCCGCTTTTATTTTTCCAAGGTCCATTTCGGCAGGTACGCCGTCCATTTCCAGGCGCAGGCTGTCTTTTAACAACCCCCAGGTTCCGCGTAATATCACAATGGCAATAACTATACTCACAATACTATCAATCCAGTACAGCCTGGTAAAATAGATGATAACACCCGATATCACAACGCCAAGCGATACAATGGCATCAACCGCCATGTGCAGGTAAGCACCTTTAACATTCAGGTCGGTATCTTTGTCTTTTACAAACAACCACGCTGTAAACGCATTTATACCAATCCCAATAAATGCAACCCAGGCCATGGTACCGCCTGATACTGTTTCGGGGTTCAGGAAACGCATGATGGCTTCGTAAACAATAAAGCCAACGGCTACAAACAGGATCATTGCATTAAAAAAGGATACGATGATGGTCGATCTTTTATAGCCGTAGGTATACTTGCTGTTGGCGCTTACTTTAGTAAGCTTAAAGGCCAGCAGGGCCAAAGCTAAAGAAGCCACGTCGCTCAGGTTATGCCCGGCATCGGTTAACAACGACAGCGAATGTGTCATAAAACCGGCTACGGTTTCAATAATTACAAAAGCCGAATTTAAGATGATGCCTACAATAAAGGCTGTATTCAAATGATCCAGCTTGGGCGCATGATCATGGTGATGATGCCCGCCGTGAGAATGTGAATGATCGTGACCCATGGCGCAAAGGTAGGGTTTTAGATGTGCAAATTTCAAATTTCAGATGTGCAGATTATCCATCTTAATCAGAAGTTCATACTCACGCGTGCAAATAAAAAACAGATGTGCAAATTTCAGATGTGCAGATATGCAGATGAAAAAACATATCTGCTAAAATCATTTAACATCTATCCCAATCATCTGCACATCTGAAATTTGCATATCTGCACATCAACTCCCTCATCTGCACATCTGAAATCTGCACATCTGCACATCTACTCGTGATGATACGGCTCGCCCTTCAAAATCGTGTATGCGCGGTAAAGCTGCTCGACAAAAAACAGGCGGACCATCTGGTGCGAGAAGGTCATTCGTGACAGTGAAATTTTATCGTTGGCCCGTTGGTATACCGATTGATCGAACCCATAGGGGCCGCCAATAACGAATATCAGGTTGGCCGATAGGCTAATCTCTTTTTTGTTGATATAGGCGGCAAACTGGGTAGAGGTATATTCGTTTCCCTTCTCATCCATCAAAATCACATGATCAAGCGGGCTTATTTTTTTCAGGATAAGCTCGGCCTCTTTTGCTTTTTGCTGGTCGGCGGTAAGTGCTTTGGTATTTTTCAGTTCATTAATTTCTACCAGTTCAAGTTTGGTGTAATGCTTCAGGCGCTTTACATATTTATCAATGCCCTCTTTTAAATAGGCATCTTCGGTTTTGCCAACGGTTAAAAACGTGATCTTCATATCTCAAACAAATAAACGTTTATTTAAAATATATGTGTTTATTTAGCCACAACTTTTTTACCGGGTATGCAACAGGATATTATTACCAATTATGAACAACGCGCCAATGCCGCACAGCAGGAAGCCGCCAAATATAAAAAACTTGCCAATACGTATTCATTATTGAGGCTCAGCATCTTCGCGCTTATTGTTGTCGCCATCAGCGTTGGCGTGCAGCAGGATAATTTTACAATTGTAGCCCTGGCCTTTGTAGTGCTTATTTTTGCGTTTGCGTGGCTGGTATCCCGCCAAAGCCGGTTCGAAAAACTTAAACAGTACTACGATGACCTGCAAAAAGTAAGCCTGAACGAGATAGCCAGCATCCAAAGCCACGTCAATATGTATAACGACGGCGCCCGCTTTGGAAACGAAAAGCACTTTTACACCTCCGACCTGGATATTTTTGGCAACGCCTCCCTGTATCAATTGGTTAACCGCACAGCAACATCTACAGGCAACAATAAACTTGCCGAATGGTTTGATAAACCGGCAACCAAAGCCACCATTCTGCAGCGCCAGGAAGCGGTTAAAGAAATAGCCGGAAAAAACGACTGGAAACTTTCGGTGCAAACCCTATTAGTATTTGCCATTCAGCAGGATGTTAATCAGCTTAAAAACCTTTTCAAATACCTGCATCTGCCGCTTGATATGCCCGGCGAAAAATGGCTTGCCATGTACACCAAAATAGCGCCGTATTTGTTTACAGGTGTTTTGATACTGGCCTGGTTTATTCCTTATGCCAGGCTGGCGGCCATTATAATAGGTATTGCCAACATGGGCATCGTATTCTCTAAAGCCATGTACATTAGCAAAGCCGATATGATTGCCGGTAAAATTGGCGATACGCTGGCCAAATATGCCGATGTATTTAAACAGGCGGAAGACGAGCCCTGGCAGGCCAGCTATAATGCATTGCTTGCTGCATTATTAAAAACCAGCCAAACCTCCAATAAAATAAAAGAGCTGGCCAACCTGATCAATAAACTCAATTATCACCTTAACATGATTGTTGGCTTTGTGCTTAACCTATTCTTTTTGTGGGATATCCGCCAGGTAATAGCCATTGAAAACTGGAAACGCCAGAATAACGAAAGCCTGGAAGCCGCTTTTGATGTTATTGCCGAATTTGAGGCCCTTATCAGCCTGGCAAGTCTCGCTATGAACTACCCCGGCTGGGCTTATCCTGAAATTGAAGATAAACCAGGCTATACACTTGTCGCCCACTCACTTGCCCATCCACTTATTGACGCTGCAAAACGTATAGAAAATAACTATGAACTGGAGGATACTCATAAGATAGATATCATCACCGGCTCGAATATGGCGGGCAAGAGCACCTTTTTGCGCACCATAGGCATCAATACAGTGCTGGCGCTTTGCGGCGCTCCTGTGTGCGCTAAAAGCATGCGGGTGTCTGTTATCACCATGATTAGCTACATGCGGATTAAAGATTCACTAAACGAAAGCACATCAACCTTCAAAGCCGAACTCGACCGCCTGCAAATGTTGTTAGCCGCGGTGGAGAATGAACCCAAGATATTTTTCCTGATTGATGAAATGCTGCGCGGCACCAACTCTGTTGACAAATACCTTGGCTCCAAAGCGGTTATCGAACAACTGATCCGCAAAAATGCCGTGGGTATGGTGGCCACCCACGATTTGCAGATAGCACGCCTGGAAGATAAATACCCCGATTATGTACGCAACTTCTACTTCGATATCCAGGTAAAAGAAGGCGAAATGCTGTTTGATTACAAGATAAAACACGGTGAATGCAAAACCTTTAATGCATCTCTGCTATTGAAGCAGATAGGGATTAATGTAGAGGCGGAGTAGAATCAAGAATCAAGACGCCTCCGGAGCGGCATTGCAAGTATCCATCAGGTAAAAATGCCTTAAACCACCGGCACGAGTGAGCACCAGGTAAAATCTTAAAAAAAATCGTTATGACGTGCAACGGATATAGTTAAACGAATGTTCTAAACTACCGTCATTGAGGTACGAAGCAATCCCGAACTATGTAAGACTTAGCATGTCGGGGATTGCTTCGTACCTCGCAATAACGAACGTGATGTATTGATAATCAAAAATTTACAAATACTGTGAGAAGTGAATATATGGCAACAATTATATCAAGTAAAAAAGGGCCGGAAGATTAACTCTCCCGACCCTGCTATTTTCAAAAAGTCTTGATTCTTGACTCTTGATTCTAAAAGTCTTATCGTCCTCCTGATGGTGTGCCACCGCCGTTACCGCCCTGGTCCCCTTGTTTAAGGTCATCGTTGTTTACGCCTTTTTTCTGTTGTTGCGGGTTGCTGAAGCTTAGCTTACCAAAGCTGTAGCTAAATGTGATACCGAACGAACGGAAAGGGAACGCCGTTGAGCTTTTTAACGAAAACGCGTCGCTGCTTATATTTTGATCGAAGTGTTTGTCGCGGGCAAATGGCTGTACCGTGTTAAAGCCGATAGCCAGTTTTTTATCCATAAACTGTTTCTTTAAACCAAAGGCATAAATACCAAATGCCGGGCTGGTACCTTGTATGGTACGGCGGGCCGAGTTGGTAAAGCCAAACAGTTCGGCCAAAAAGTTATGCGGAAACTGGTATGATGCACTTCCGAAAGCTGAGTATTGGAAATACAAGCCAGTTGCGGATGCTTTATCTTTATAAGCATCAAAAATGGTTGGATTATAAGTATAACCATTGATGCTGGCACGGATAGTTAAAGGCTTTATCGGGTTTATTGATCCGAAGAAACTTGCACCGAACGAATTGTTTTTACCAATATTCTGGTAAGCTGTACGGGTAGCGTGTACTACCTGGTGTTGAATAGTTTCGGTGAGTGTATCAGCTATGCCCTCAATCATATTGTTGGTATTTTTATAATAAACCGAGAAGTTGATTACAGATGACTTAACAAATTTGTTAATGTTCAGCTCAACAGTTTGCGATACTTCCGGCGCCAGGTTCACGTTACCAACTGATTGACTTTGTATCGAGCTGCGGTTAATAAACGGATTTAAAAACTGCAGACTTGGCCTTTGTATACGTTTGCTGTATGATAATTTAAGCGTTTGGCTGCCTAGTTGTTTCTGTATAGTTAAGCTGGGCACATACGTTGTATAGCTTGTACTAAAAGGACTTAAATTTTGGTACAGGTCGCCAACTTTTTCCGGATCCTGGTAAGGGTTCTGCGGATCGCCTTTTATCCTGGTATTTTCAACACGGCCACCTACCAATAACGAATAGCTTTTTGGCAAAGTGAAAGTTAATACAGCATAGCCTGCGTATACATTCTGATTATAATCATACAGGTTCGAGTTCAATGAATCGCGCACTGCATTGTTACCACTGTTATCGGTATCAAATATATCGTAGTTACTGTTTATACGGCGTTGTATGGTTTTACCACCGGCCTCAACTTTTACTACTTTATTTACAGGCAATGTATAATCGGCCTGGAAAGTATATTCGTTGTTTTTACCGTTGTTATCACCAATCTGGCTTGGGTTAACCGCGGTAAACAAGTTGTTGTAATTGGTAGTAATAATGCTATGGCTCCACTGACCCGATAGCGTAAACTCCTCGCCCTCTTTTTTAAACTTGTGGGTATAATCCAAATTCCAATCAAAACCGCCAAAGTGGTTATGCGATTGGGTGGTACTTGTGTACTGGGTTAAAATGCTGCCGGCTTGTATATTATTAACGCCGTTACCATCGGTGCTAAAACCACCATCATTAAGCCTGAAGGTACTGTTAAAGCTATTGAACGCGTTAACCTCGTAACCCATGGTTACCGAACCTATAGCGCCATGCCTTTTGATGCGACTGGTTGAATTATTAAAGTTATGGCGGGTAATGCTTCCATCGGCACCTTTAAATTGCTGATCAAATGTGGTGGTTGACGTTTGCGGCCACGTTAAGTTACCACCAGCGTTGATACCCAGGCTAAACCTGTTTTTATTATAATTAAGGTTAACGTTACCATTGTTTTGGCGTGTACCTACACCACCGCTTACCGAGCCACTGATGCCCGATACATTTTTTTGCTTGGTAATAATGTTGATGATACCACCAGAGCCTTCTGCATCATATTTTGCAGATGGGGATGTTACCACCTCGATGCTTTTGATCTGATCGGCAGGGATGGTTTTCAAAACATCCGATAAGCTGGCCGATGTTGCGCCCGATGGTTTACCGTTAATCAAAACTTTAACATTCTGATCGCCGCGAATAGATACGTTGCCGTTAATATCAACGTTTACCAAAGGCACTTTTTGCAATACATCGGTGGCATTACCGCCTGCAGATGTCAGGTCTTTTTCGGCATTATAAACAATTTTATCAATTTTGTTTTCTATCAGTGGCGCCTGGCCAACAATGTTAACCGTTGCCAGTGTTTTGGAGCCCGGCGACAGGAAAATGTTGTTCATTTTAGCATCCGGCTTTGCAGCAGTAGTTACAACCGGGTCAATTGTTTTTGTTGGATAACCAAGAAAAGAAATTACCAGTTTGTAGCTTCCTGGTTTTACATTGTCTATCTTAAAACTACCTTTTGAATCTGTTAAGACACCATTGATAGGCGATTTACCGCCACTGCGATACAACCCTACAGATGTATAATCCATAGGTTGCTTGGTAACTGAATCGATAACAGTACCAGAAATGCGGCCAACAATTGTGGGGCCACCACCACCAACCCCAAACTGCGCTTTGGCCGAGATGGCAAAACAAATTAGAGCTATAAAAAAGTAAAAACGTTTCATTTGTGCGTATTTTCGTAATTGGAGGCGAAAATAGTTCAAATGTTACACGCTAATCCTTTATTTTTTTGATAAAATGCAAATTGTCATGTACATGTTACACTATCATGATATTACCTTTAATGACAGGTTATAATTCACTCGTTTGGATAATTTTAAACAAGGCTTTTCAACCAGTAAATAAAACAACCAGGCAAATAAAACACTCACACCAATGCCTGTCAAAAATTCTACCCCTTTAAAAAAGAACGTTTTAGGCAATAGCGTACCCAGATATACCACCAGGTTACTCCCTATAATATCATGGGTTAGGTATAGCGAAAACGAAATTTTAGAAAGAAAGCCAATAACCCGATAATTTTTTAAAGGCAACAATAATAAACCCAGGGCAAATAACGCAGCGCAGGTTTGCGATACGCCAACCGAATACATGCTGCAAGCAGTAATCAGAACACCAAAAACAAGTACGCCGTTCAACGCTTTTCCTTTAACCTTGTATAAATAATACAAAATACCCAGCGCAAACACCGGGAAGCTGTTGATTAACGTAGCGCCGGGTACGTGTAAAAATACAGGTAAAATACTTAACAGCAATAACAGCCATTGCCCCCATTTACCTGTAAACCATGGAAAGCAAAGCGCCACGAAGAGGTAAAACTGGAACTCGATACCCAGGGTCCAATAAACAGGGCTTAAGTAAGGCTGGCCCAAAAAGCTATTCAGGTAAGCCAGGTGGCAAACTGCGTTAACCCAATCGGGGTGGTAATGTGCTACCCAAAAAAGCTTCATAATAATAGCCAGCACTATCGAGATGATGTACGGCGGCTCGACACGGATAACCCGTTTGAGGATAAAACGACCACCCAGTTTCCAGCTATAGTTTTCGGGTATAGCCCAGCAAATGATAAAACCCGATAACAGGAAAAACATATAAACACCCAGCCAGCCATAATTTAAAACCGGTAACGTTTTACCACCCAAATGGAATAACGTTACTGCCAGCGCGGCTATCGCCCGGATATAATCAACCTGTTGAAGATGTGGTTTTTGTTTTGTGCTGATAGCGGCCATGGTTAACAGCGGTATTTTTTATGCTGTTGGCGCTAAGATATTGTTTTTAAATTATTGAGTCGCCTGATGATTTTTAATGGGCTATTATTCGATACCCATCCCTACCCTGTACTCCTGCTGAACTATCAACAGACAGTTAGCACACAAACACCCCTCATACAGCTCGCTCACATACTGCACCTCGTTCAAGGCAAGCTGTACGGTGCTGCACTGGCACTTGGTGAATGAATTGGCTTTACATTCAAAAGGAGCCTCACAGCGTTCGCAACGGATAATTTCGTGTTTGGGGTGCATGTTTATTTGTTCATGGTTCATGGATGATAGTTCATGGCCATTTGCTGATACGAAAGTAGGGAATGTTGGTATGATTAATAAAATATCAATGTCATTAAAATACGAAGGTTATGTATTTAAGCTTTTGTCTTTCCTCCTTGCCTAAAAAGACGTCATTATAAAAAAGGTTCATGAGTTAAATCTCATGAACCTAATAGAACTTTGTCCGTTACCTTCTCAACAACCCCTAATACTCAACAGAGATTAAACATTCGGAAAGCCATAAACGTTTCCTCTTTTATTTGATCCATCTTTTATTACTATAAGTTTATTTTCGTTGTAGTATTTGGATAAATAAAATCGTGAATCATCTAACCATTGTTCTTGTGTCCGGGAGTGATCTAATTGGTAAGCTTTCTCAGCAACTTCTCTACTTGTGGCATTTTTCAACATTTTTAATACCTGAAGTAATTTTTTTGCAACTGTCCCATTTGCGTCAAATTCATCTTCGTTCGAGGGATTTACGGCAACAAATTCATTTTCAATAGCATTGCCCAATTTTACAGCATCTTGATTTTCCGTCTCATATCTTTTAATTAAGATTTGCAAAKCATGAAGCGTCTCGAGAAGCTCCTTTTCTTCCGCCTTTAATTGCTGATAAAACTTAAATTTGCTCATAATAATTAATTTTATTACTATTGTAAAGGCCGTGAGTAGGAATCGAACCATACTTTGCTTGCATATCAGGCAAGTAGTCTAACCAGTAACTTATCACGACTATGGCATCTTTGGAATTCTTTAGCCTCACGCCGTCAGCGTGAGGCTAATTCTTTTGGATAGAACAAATTAACGAACAATTTATAGAACTTCAAAATTAATTAGTGTTTTTTTTGTTTTATTTTGCCTAAATAGAATTTAAACCTCTATCCCTGTGTTACCCATATAAATAGGCACTATCATTTCATCAATTAAATGATTCAATTAAAGCACCCAACTATGATTACCATATTGAAAACATCTTAACACTTGACTCTCGCGTACACAAATAACTAGTTATCAATTAATAAATTGCAACTATTCATTACTCATAGTCATCTCTGTTTTATATTATTGTGTTTTCTGTAGTACTCTACTCCTATAGCGCTTTGTATTCTCTATAGTGCTTATGCCAATTATAACACGTAGTACTTATTCAATAATAGCATCTATATCAATTGTAGTACTAACATCAATAATAGCACCTATATCAATTATAGAACTAACATCAATTATAGCATCAATATCAATTGTAGTACTAATATCAGTCATAGCATCTATATCGATTGTAGTACTCATATCGAAACTAGTATTATATCATTGTAGTACTTCGGCTGCATACATAGTATTGGACTTATATTCAGACTATGCAAGTCCATCAGGTTCCCCCTTTGAAGAGGTCATGAAGGGTAAAATGACTGGTGAATTCTCGAGTTTACCGACCTCTTTATGTTTCAGACTTTTCCCGACTAGATACAATCTAAAAGACAGGTAAGCTGCTAAACTTCCGGTCTTCTTTTATCTTTCGGACTTTTCCGACTTTCGGACTTTTCCGACTACTAATAATGTAAAAGACCGGTAAGCAACTACGCTTCCGGTCTTCTTTTATCTTTCTGACTTCCCGACTTTCGGACTTTCCCGACTACTTACGCTGAACAGGTAACGCAACCTTCTTCCATCGAGCAGCTTGGGCCTTCTGGTACGTTGTCGGCCATTTGGTCTACATGGTCAGGGATAACCGGCTCCATGTTTGATCCGCCCTGGTTTTCAACGGTGAATTTAACAGCTTGCGAAGCGGCTTGTGTACGCAGGTAGTACATACCTGTTTTTAAGCCTTTTTTCCATGCGTAGAAGTGCATTGAAGTTAGTTTTGAAGCGTTTGGCGCGTTGATGAACAGGTTTAATGATTGCGACTGGCAAACATAAGCACCCCTATCGGCAGCCATATCAATAATGTTACGCATCTTAATTTCCCAAACTGTTTTGTACAGTTCTTTAATAGCTGATGGTATTTCGGCAATATCCTGAACAGATCCGTTTGCTGTGATGATCTTATCTTTCATAGCAGGCGTCCACAAGCCAAGGTTAACCAAATCGCGCAGCAGGTATTTGTTTACCACAATAAACTCGCCACTTAATACACGGCGGGTGTAAATGTTTGAGGTATATGGCTCAAAGCACTCATTGTTACCCAATATTTGTGATGTTGATGCTGTTGGCATTGGCGCTACTAACAGTGAGTTACGCACGCCATGGTTCATTACATCAAGGCGCAGGTTTTCCCAATCCCAACGGTTGCTGGCAGGCGATACGTTCCATAAATCAAACTGGAATTTACCTTTTGATAATGGCGAGCCCTGGAAGGTTTCGTAAGCACCATCTTTGATAGCCAGGTCTTTTGAAGCCGTCATGGCCGCAAAGTAAATGGTTTCAAAAATCTCTTTATTCAGTTGTTTAGCCTCGTCGCTTTCAAACGGCATACGCAGCTGGATGAAAGTATCTGCCAAACCCTGTACACCTAAACCAATAGGGCGGTGACGCAGGTTTGAGTATTCGGCTTCTTTAACCGGGTAATAATTATAATCGATGATCTTGTTCAGGTTTAAAGTAGCCTGGTAAGTAACATCATATAATTTGTTATGATCAAATGTACCATTGTTAATGTAGCGTGGTAATGCTAATGAAGCCAGGTTACAAACGGCAATCTCGTTGGCATCGGTGTATTCCATAATTTCGGTACAAAGGTTTGAACTTTTGATAGTACCTAAATTTTGCTGGTTTGATTTGCTGTTGGCAGCATCTTTATACAACAGGTATGGTGTGCCGGTTTCAACCTGGGCATCCAATACGGCAAACCACAATTCCTGTGCTTTGATGGTACGGCGTGCACGGCCTTCTTTTTCGTACCTGGTATATAGGGCAACAAACTCTTCGCCAAAGCAATCGGCCAGGCCTGGTGCTTCATGCGGGCAAAACAGGCTCCACTCTTCGTTGGCCTCAACGCGCTGCATAAACAGGTCAGATACCCAAAGGGCGTAAAACAAATCGCGGGCACGCATTTCTTCTTTACCGTGGTTTTTACGCAGATCTAAAAATTCAAAGATATCTGCATGCCATGGCTCTAAATAAATAGCGAAAGCACCTTTACGTTTGCCGCCACCCTGGTCAACATAACGGGCAGTATCGTTAAATACCCGCAGCATTGGAATAATCCCATTGCTGGTACCGTTTGTGCCGCTGATGTATGAACCTGTAGCACGCACGTTGTGAATGCTTAGACCAATACCACCTGCGCTTTGTGATATTTTTGCTGTTTGTTTTAAAGTATCGTAAATACCATCAATGCTATCATCTTTCATGGTTAATAAAAAGCATGACGACATTTGTGGTTTTGGAGTACCGGCATTAAATAAAGTAGGCGTAGCATGTGTAAACCAACGCTCGCTCATTAAGTGGTAAGTTTTGATAGCGCTTTCTACATCCTCTTTGTGGATACCAACAGATACACGCATAAACAAGTGTTGCGGGCGCTCAACAATTTTACCATCTACTTTTAACAGGTACGATTTTTCAAGGGTTTTAAAACCAAAATAATCAAAACCAAAATCGCGGTCGTAAATGATGGTGCTGTCTAACAGTTCGGCATTCTTTTCAATCACTTCCCAAACGTCATCAGCAATTAACGATGCATTTTTACCGGTTTTGCCATCCACATAGTTGTACAGGATACGCATAGTTTCCGAGAACGACTTGATAGTGTTCTTATGCAGGTTTGATACTGCAATGCGCGATGCCAGCAAAGCATAATCGGGATGCTTCGTTGTTAATGATGCAGCAGTCTCGGCAGCAAGGTTATCAAGTTCTGACGTGGTTACACCGTCAAACAAACCTTCAATTACCTTTTTTGCCACATCAATCGGGTCAACCAGGTTGAACCCATAGCACAGTTTTTCAATACGTGCCGTGATCTTGTCGAATTTTACCGACTCTTTTCTACCGTCTCTTTTTACTACAAGCATGTTTTAATGGATATTTAGTAGTTAGTATCAAGTAGCAAGACCTGTACCAACTCGTTTACGTATATATATTATTAACTCTTATTCTTTTTTTAACCGGCGTCAATTAGGGAAACTTTGTTCGCCGCCGAACCTATATTTGTGATCTAACTTAGTATCTTGATACTAACTACTTGATACTACTCTTAGAAATCCTCATCAAGAGAAAATGCTTTGCTTTCGGCGTTGTTTAATACGCCGCTTTTCTGGTAGTCGCCAACCCGTTTTTCAAAGAAATTGGTTTTGCCCTGCAGCGATATCATCTCCATAAAGTCGAAAGGATTGCTGGCTCCGTAATGTTTTTCATAGCCCAGTTCGCCAAGCCACCTATCGGCAACAAATTCAATGTACTGGCCCATCATTTTGGCGTTCATACCAATCAGGTTAACAGGCAGGGCATCGGTAACAAATTCTTTTTCTATTTCAACCGCATCAGTAATAATCTTAGTAACGGCTTCGGCGCTTAAGCGCTTGTTAAGCATTTTGTATAATAAACAGGCAAATTCGCAGTGCGAGCCTTCATCACGAGAAATTAACTCATTGCTGAAAGTTAAGCCCGGCATCAGGCCGCGTTTTTTAAGCCAGAAGATAGAGCAAAAGCTACCCGAAAAGAAGATACCTTCAACCGCCGCAAAAGCAACCAAACGCTCGGCAAAGTTGCCGTTGTTTATCCAGCGCAGCGCCCACTCGGCTTTTTTGGTTACACATGGTATGGTGTCAATAGCATGAAACAGGCGGTCTTTTTCGGCCGGGTCTTTTATATATGTATCAATTAACAGGGCATACGTTTCTGAGTGAATGTTTTCCATCATGATCTGGAAGCCATAAAAACAACGGGCCTCGGGCAATTGCACCTCGCTCATGAAATTTACGGCCAGGTTTTCGTTCACAATACCATCACTGGCGGCAAAGAAAGCCAGTATGTGCGAAATGAAATGCTTCTCGCCCGGATTCAGGTTTTCCCAGTGCTTCATATCATCCGAAAGATCGATCTCTTCGGCCGTCCAGAAACTGGCTTCAGCTTTTTTGTACATTTCCCAAATTGCCGGATACTTGATAGGCAGTATCACAAACCTGTCTTTGTTCTCTCTCAGTAAAATTTCGTCTTCCTGTATCATTTGGTATCTGTTTTTTTCCGTTTTATTATTCCTTTAGTGACATCAGACACCAACCCCGGCCTTATTAAAAAATAAAGCTCATTTTTCCTGCGATCAGGCTTGGCCAATCACATTTTTTAGTATGTAAATTCCTGACAGTTAAGTGTTTGCATTACTGGATGATGAATACATCCGACTGTCTGTTGAATACCTTTTTATTACCTTGTAGAACAAAGTTAATGTTTGAGTTGGTATGCTGTTAATGATAGTTTTTAACAAACGCCCGAGTTATTAACACTTTGTCGATTTATTTTTATCGCCCCGTTGTTGAAAGAAAATTAATAGACTTGATTACAGCTAATTAAAATGAGCCCACCAAATGCATAGTGTAAAAACAGGGCCAAACCAATAATTTAACATTACAAATTACTTTACTTAACACAGACAGTTATTGAAAAATAAATAACGCCTTTGCTAAAGACTGATAACAATCTCGAAATTGAGCTGAAAAAGCGGTTCAAAAAAACAAATGTGGAAAAACAAAATACCCCGCAGGGCAAAAACCAAACGGGGTATTCCTAAAAGTTTTAAGAAAGTTATGCGACTGGAACAAATTTCATTGATACCGAATTTACACAATGGCGGGTATTTTTTGGGGTTAGGTATTCGCCTTCAAAAACGTGACCCAGGTGGGCGCCGCAATTGGCACAAACAATCTCAACCCGGCGGCCATCGGCATCGGGCACCCTTTTTACAGCACCCGGAATTTCATCATCAAAACTTGGCCAGCCGCAATGCGATTCGAATTTTGATTCGGAAGTGTATAAGGGTGTGTCGCAGCGTTTACAAACATATAAACCTTGTGCATGATTGTTTAATAGCGAGCCGGTAAAAGGCCTTTCGGTGCCTTTATGTAGTATGATATATTCTTCTTCGGGTGTTAATTTATTGTATTCCATTTTAATTATTGAATTATTGATGGAGTGAATTATTGAGTTGCTCACTCCCTCTGCTACATAAAGATACGATAATTTTAAAGGCATAAATCAATTGAAGGTGATGTTTACATTGGATTGACTTGCACAATAAATACCAAAAATTAAGGCTACCTTGTTGCTATGAATCCATACCTGCTATTATTAACATTTGTTTTAACAGTTGGTAAACCAAAGCAACATTTGGCTTTACTACATTCGGTTCATATGCAAGGGCTACAGGCCGATACGTCAAAACTTGCTATTTTAAACCTGGAGAAAAACATGGTAAGTAAGTATTTTGATGAAGGTGCAAAACCTGTTGTGCTCTCGCCTGATGAGATAGAAAAAGCAAACCTTTTGATTAGCGAGGCGATTAGTCAATACAATACCGATAGCGAAAAAATTTACAAGCAAAACCTGGCCAATACAAAAAAGTACCCTGGCTCGGTTGCCTATGACCCCAAGATCAAATCGCCATTCGGTTACTATAAGCAAATTGTCGCGGCAATTAATACAAAGGGCGAAAAAGAAGTTTGGGTAAATTGCTTTTGTAAATTAGATGACTGGCGCCCAGATAATGACAAAAATTATTGGCGAAAAAATATTGTCAGGGTGATGGACGGAGGAAGCTGCTATTTTAACCTGAAAATAAATTTAACTACCGAAACCATCATCTGGTTTAAAGTAAACGGAGTATCCTGACCCGGATAAACAACTGTCGTATCAACGATAAATTGACGGATATTCCTTAGCCCAAAGTCTTAAGTTCTAAGTCAAAAGAGAAAAAAAACAACTTTAGACTTTCGACGCCGTACTGTTGACTTAACACTACGGCGTTACCAAATCCAAATGATACTCCTGTATCAACGGAGGATTTTCGGGCGTGAGCGTAAAGCTCACTTTAATATTGGCATTCTCTCCCTTCATAATAAAATAGCCGCGCAGTTGGTTTTCCGGCATTACATCGCCAATACTTACTGTCTTCCCGGCTTTGGCAAAGGCGGCTGCGGCTGCAACTTTTAATTTATCAGGAAAGTAGTCCATAAAAAAGTTATCAGCAAAAATGCCGCTTTCTTTGGCTTTGCTCCAATCGGCAATAACTTTCAACAGGTCGTTTTTGCGTTGCTCCAATATCAATGAGGCCGGCAACTGGCGGGGTTTTATGCCGGTGATGGCCATTATTGTATCCAACACCTGCGTATTGGGATAGCCAGCCCTGGCATACGTTAAATTGGCGAACGACACCACTCCGATACCGTAATCGGGCATAATGTTCCATTGGCTGCCAAAACCCGGCAAACCACCGGTATGGCCAATATAAACGCGGTTATCACAATCTTTGGCCCAGCGTAACCCGTAAGCGTAAGCACTCACATTGGGGCAAGGGCGACCTGTGGTTGTTTTGGCATTGGCTGTTAAATAGTTTACATCCCAGGGGTACTGCATCTCGCGGATAGAGCTGCGTTTAACAGGGCCGGTTTCGGCATCATCCCTTGGCGGCCAGGCATCCAGGTGCAGGGCCATATAAATACTAAAATCTTCAATAGTGGTAATAAGGCCACCCATGGCACCGTAAGCACCGTCGTGCAGCAAAGGTTGCTCAACCCATTTATCATCCAGCCAGCGGTAGCCAAGGGCCAGCTGTTCTTTAGGTACTTGGGTGTACTCCCAGTAGGTATGCGTCATACCCAGTGGTTTCAGGATATTGTCGGTAATATAAGTCTCGTAGGTTTTTCCTGATACTTTTTTGATGATGTAACCCAGTGTGGCAAAACCCAGGTTACTATACTCATACCCCTGCCCGGGGTTATTGGAAAACGAAACACCTTTTTTGTAAATGGCCACCAGTTCGGCATCGCTTACGGCCAGTTGTCTGTCGCCCCAGGGATTATCTTCCGGGTAACCGGCAGCGTGGGTAAGCAGGTGGCGTATGGTTATGGGCGTAGCATCTTTAGTAAGGTATTTAGTGCCCTTCATTTCGGAAATATACAGGTAAGCCGGATCATCCAGCTTGAGCCTCCCCTCGTCGCGAAGCTTTAAAATGGCCATGGCCGTAAGGCTTTTAGTCATAGAGGCAATGCGAAAGGCTGATTTTGGCGTAGCCGGTATTTTATTGGGCACATCGGTATAGCCCAGCCCCACCGTATGCACCAGTTTACCATCTACAATAATGCCATAGGCCACACCGGGCCAATGATTATCTTCGGCATATTTTTTATAAATCTGGTCTATCACCGGGTAAGTGGCTTCTATCTTTTTCAGCCTGTCAGGATCGGTAAAGGCGGCGGGTTTGTAGGTTTGGGCGGTGGCTGTAAGGCCTAAGGATAAACATAACCAGAGCAGATTTTTTTTAATCATGGCAAAGTTTTAAAGCTGATGTTCCTAAATTAAAGAATTTAGCTGACTGTCTGAATCAGAATTCTCAGAATTTAAGAATTTTCAGGGATCAGTCGGAAAAGTTGGGGGGGCGATCCTCAGGCATATATTTTGGCAAGCCTGAATAGGAAGAAAGTAGTATCTCTTACTCCTCTTAAAGTAGCTCTAAAAGCTTTTGCCTTAGCATTAAATGATTCGGCTGAAGCATTTGTACTTCTGTTGTCGAAGAAGTTTAAGATAGACTCATAATGTGTTTGTACAGATTTAGATACGGTTTTAAAAGACTCAATTCCTGCATCTTCTACATCATTATA
>NZ_JBFUIJ010000053.1:0-36115 GCF_056401935.1 Mucilaginibacter sp. P4_D1 | reverse complement strand
GTGTTACTCTACATGATTTTCTATTTCTTAAAAGAACTTTCTCGCTTCATCATCCGAATCCGCTATATGTTGTCGAAGTTTTACCTTCTTAACTTTTCATTTTTATTACCGGAATCGCTCCGGCTTTTTAACTTCTTTTGCTCCTCAAAGCAACCCTCCGTTTGGGTCTGCAAAGGTAGTAAACCTTTTTACTTTTCCAAAACTTATTTTTTCTTTTTTTTATCTCTCGATCTCTAAAGAATCTCCTCCGTTTTGTTCGCCTACCCCTCTCTCTTTTCTCCCTCTGTGGCGGGGGTGCAAAGATGCGAATTTCAATCTGATTTACCAAGTGAAAAATCCACTTTTTTAATCTTTTTTTATTCGCTAACTTTTCAAAAAACAACACCCTTTTTACTGAGCGGCCACAAATGTACACAGAAAACCCCTTACCAACCAAGAGAAATTTTCAAATAATTAAAACAATTCTACAAGTAGCTGTAAACTAACGTTAAATTCACCCCGGCAGCGCCCCAATATCTTATAAACAATAGCATATACCGAATTTGTATATTTACAAAGTATATGAATGAGCAACAGTTCCCCGATAATTTCCTGCAAACCTTAAGCGCAGAAAATGGATTTGACGAAGAAAATTTTATCAAGGCACATCAAATTACTGATGCGCCTACCTCTATAAGGCTTAATCCTTTCAAACATCTATCATTAAAAACAGATGAACAGGTGGCCTGGTGCAGCGATGGATTTTATTTAAACACCCGCCCATCCTTCACTTTCGACCCGCTTTTTCATGCCGGGTGCTATTATGTACAGGAGGCATCGTCGATGTTTGTTGACCATATATTAAAACACATCCGCCCTAATATAGATGACACCATAAAAGTACTTGACCTTTGCGCTGCTCCGGGTGGCAAAAGCACACTCCTTAACTCGGCCATTAATGCCGACGATTTGTTGGTTGCCAACGAAATTATTAAAACACGCGTACCCGTATTAACAGATAACCTTAGCCGTTGGGGCCAGGCAAACGTAATAGTGAGCAATAACGATCCGAAAGACATTGGCCGGCTAAAAAGCTTTTTTGATATTATACTGGTTGATGCACCATGTTCGGGCTCGGGCATGTTTCGTAAAGATCCGCAGGCTATGAACGAGTGGTCGGAAGCCAATGTGCAATTGTGCCACCAGCGACAGGAACGGATCCTGGCCGATATACTCCCGGCGCTAAAGGAAGACGGATACCTTATATATAGTACCTGCTCCTACTCGCACCAGGAAAACGAAGATATACTGGATTGGCTTTGCCTTGAATTTGATTTAGAAAGCATCCGTATACCTATATATAAGGAGTGGGGTATTGTAGAAACGCAATCACCCGATAAAAAGGCCTGGGGATATCGCTTTTATCCGGGCAAGGTTAAGGGTGAGGGGCTATTTGCATCGTGCCTTAAAAAGAAAACCAACACCGGCGAACTGGGCACCTTTAAAAACAACATGCTTCAAAAAATAAGCAGTAAAGAAATTGACCAGGTGAAAGCATACGTTAACAAACCGGACGACTACTATTATTTTAAAGTGAACGAAGATTGGCTGGCGATTAACCGCGCGCATAAAGAAAGTTTGAATATTTTACAGCGTCACCTTTACCTCAAAAAATCGGGTGTGAGGGTTGGTAAGTTAATGGGGAAAGATTTAATACCCGACCATGAGCTGGCTTTAAGTACTATTATTAATAAAGACGCGGTTTTACAAACGGAACTTACCTACGACCAGGCTATTCAATATTTGCGCCGAGACAACATCGACCTAAACCCTACCAAAAAGGGCTGGAGCCTGATGAACTACGAGGGACAAGCCTTAGGATGGGCTAAGCTATTGCCCAATAGGATCAATAATTATTATCCTAAAGAGATCAGGATATTTTCGAGCCCCCCAATCCCCTGAAGGGGGAGCTTTTTGATTGGGCAGGTGTTCGGGTCGCTTACAATTTTATATGGTATGCTTTTAAACAAGCATTTACATTTGGATAAACCTTTGCATCTTCTATAGCAACATCTACAGCGCACTTGCTTTTATCCAGCGCCTTGCCATTTTTGTCAACTACAATATCCTGCTGTTTTAGCAATTTGAACGAAGGGGCGAAGTACTTTTTTATGGTTTCATAAACTACAGAATCGTTGGTAATGCAACCGTTAAAAGCATTTGCATTTCGCTCAAAAAGAAAAGTATTTCCATCGCTGTAAAAATAATGGGTATGCGATACATCCCAATCGCCACTTTCGCTAACGGGCGAAGCATTTATCATGATAATTTTTCCATTATCATCTTTTAAAACATCATATGAATACTCAACCTCGTCCGGCCATTTTTCATTTTCAATTTTCAGCAGCACATCTTTGCCTGGCACTTTGGCAAACACCAGCATATTATTTTTGTGTTGAAGTGAATATGCTTCAATGTTGTCTCTTTTGCGTTTCAATGCAGATACGGAGGACACACTTTTCGGAGTTTTAACGGTAGATGAGTGTTTGGGATTACCGCACGAGACTATCATCGCAACGAACATAATCAGAGATAAGGCACAATACTTCACAACTCAATATAAAGAAAAAAACGCAAAGAAACAATAATAAAAGTCTGAAAAAAGTAAGCGGAAGTTAGCTCTAATAAATAGCGGCTCGCGCCAGCCATCTACACAATTGGAGTTAAAGCGCTATCGGCTTATAACTTAAACATTTCTCAACAACATCTTCAACTGAGGGATTGTAGCCCGCAATATTGTCGCGTCGTGCATCGTAGTTTTCCGGATAGAAAAACAGGTTTGCTCCTGCAGGGTAGGGTACATTTTTATTGAACAAATCATACCAATCGTTCAGCTCATGTTCGCTGCCTTGGCCATTGCTGATTTTATACCCGAGTATAATAAGCTCGTCTTTGCTCATTGGTAAATCAAATAACTTTAACTACGCTCGCATCCGTTACATTTAGTATTTCATGCTTCCAGGTACTTCTGTTGTTAACCACAAATTTTTCCTGGGTGCCATCGTGTTTAAAAACAACCAAGCCATTGGGTATCAGTCCCAGGGTATTATAAAAATCTACTCCGGCAATATCACCAATTGATATTTCGAGTTCATGATTTTGAATGTTTAAACTGTGGGATTTAAACAACAGCTTATCGCCAAACAAATACAATTTACCGCCCACAGCTTCCCTGTTTAAAAAATGATTGGCAGCACCGCTCATCAAAATGGCATTATCATCACTCACTTTAACTTCAGTTTGTTGTTTAATCCATTTTGACCTGGCGAAAAGATACATGGTCAAGCCAAAAACACTACCGGCAATCGGCCCACTTATAAGCGCCATTTTGTAACCATCCTGGTATGCCCAAAACAAGCCCATAAATACTGCGAAAGAAAAGCCGGAAAGAATGGCCGACCTTATTTGCGCGCCGCGTTCTGATTTTTGCATCTTAATATTGCCCTATGGATAATAACACCAGAGTACATGCATACTCCGTTTCAATTCCTTTTTCGTTGGCCATGCGCCTGAGTTCAGAATTTTCGGTACCGGGATTAAATATAATACGTTTGGGGTGTGTATTCAAAATATAATCGTACAGTGGTGGCTGGTTTTGCGGGCCAATATACAGAGTAATTGTATCTATATCGTTATGAATAGCTTCGGGCTTCTCGATAGGCACACCTGCAACCTCGCCTGTTTTTATGCCTACATTAACTATGCTATGCCCATGACCAACCAACCTGTTGGCTGCGAGATTTGCGTACCGGCCGGTATCGGGCGTTGCTCCTAATATAAGTGTCTTTTTATCAGCCATTGATTATCCTGTTTAATAACGCAATTTGGCCGGAGTGGTAAATATGATGCTGGATAAGTCCGTTAATCAGTTCTTCATAGCTCACACCTGTTCCCATCTCGCGGTTCCGTTCGTCTTTTATTGGCTCATCCCATTGTTCCTGCGGGAAGTTCTGGATAACGCCAATCAAATTTACGTTCACCAGCTTTAAATCATCAACATAGTTTTGCCATTTTTGTTCGTCGGGTGCGCCGGTGTCGGGCCAGTCGCCACTGGTGGGGATGCCGGCGGTAAGGCCATTCATCCTGTCCATCACCTCTTCTGTCCAGGCTATCATGTGTAAAACAATTTCGGCTATGCTATGGACAGGCCCGGGCGGCTTTTCATAGGCAGCCTCAAAGCTGATACTTTCTACTATATCATAAACAGGCGAACCGTACCAGGCATCGCCCGATAGTATCTTCTGCAATTCGGTACTCAGTTTTTCAGAAATTGTCATGCTAATATTTTTAAAGCGGCCAGCGCGCAGTTAACACCATCAATAGCAGCAGAAATAATGCCACCGGCATAACCGGCGCCTTCGCCACATGGAAATAATCCTTTAACTTGGGGGTGCTGCAAAGTTTCTTTATCCCTGGGAATTTTTACCGGCGATGATGTGCGCGACTCTACCCCTACCAAAATTGCCTCGTTGGTATAATAGCCCTTCATCTTCCGGCCGAAAGCAGGCAATGCCTTCTGTAAACGTTTATGAATCCAATCGGGTAACACCTCCTTCAGTTCGGTACTCTTTGTGCCCGGCAGGTAGGAGTTTACGGGCAGGTCATTTGACAAACGCCCCTCTACAAAATCAACCATACGCTGCCCCGGTGCAACCAGGCTGCCGCCGCCGGCTTTAAAAGCAGCGCGCTCCACCTCGTGTTGAAAGTTGAGCATCTTGAATGGATCGCCGTCATCGCCGGCCACATCTTCCATATTAATTTGTACTACCGTGCCTGAATTGGCAAATGGGTTATTCCGTTTTGACGGGCTCCAGCCGTTTACCACAATTTCATTTTCGGCGGTTGCACAGGGAGCAATAATACCGCCTGGGCACATGCAGAAGGAGAATACGCCTCTATCGTCCACCTGCTCAACCAAATTATAATAGGATGGCGGCAAATCCGGACCACGGTTTTCGCAATGGTACTGGGCGCGGTCAATTATTTCCTGCGGATGCTCTATGCGTACACCCAAAGCAAACGGCTTTGCCTCTATCAGTACATTTTGATGATGCAGCATTTCAAACACATCCCTTGCCGAGTGGCCCGTTGCCAGGATTACGGCATCGGCGGTCATTTTTTCGCCGCTGGCCAGTTTTACGCCTTTTATTTTGCCAAACTCAACCAGTAAGGCTGTCACTTTAGTATCAAACAAAAACTCGCCGCCTGCATTCAATATCGTTTCGCGCATGGCGGTAATTATCTGGGGGAGCTTGTTGGTACCAATATGCGGGCGGGCATCTATTAATATATCTTCATCTGCCCCATGGGCAACAAACATTTTAAGCACCTGGTTTACATCGCCGCGCTTGGTAGATCGGGTGTACAACTTACCATCAGAGTAGGTACCGGCCCCACCCTCGCCAAAGCAATAATTTGATTCGGGGTTAACCAGGCCCTGCTTGTTAATATTAGCCAAATCGCGCCTGCGTTGTTTAACGTCTTTGCCCCGCTCCAGTATCACGGGTTTTAATCCCAGCTCAATGCATTGCAATGCAGCAAAAATACCTGCCGGGCCTGCACCTACTATTATAACGGGACGGCCAAACTGCACATCGGGATAATTTACAGTAAAAATTTCGGGATTGTAGGGCTCATCAATAAACACCTGCACCATCATGCGGTAAACAACTTTACGACCACGGGCATCTATAGATCGTTTTAACACTTTTACGGCCGATAATTTCTGCGGCTGTATATTTAAAACGGCTGCCGCAAGGCGTTTAATTACTGCCTCATCTTCATGCTGCCCGGGAGGGCATACTATTTCAATTTCCTTTGTCATATAGTCGCCGGGTTTTTATCCCGGATTAGGGCAAAGGTAAGAAGCCCCCGCTAAATAGCAAAGCTTTCATGAGTGCCTTAAAACAATAAAACGCGAATAATCTCCCCCCTGAAGGGAAGATTTCTTATAAGCGGTAGAATAATTTAAAAACATATTAAACCATCGTTCCCCCTTCAGGGGGTTAGGCGGCTTTGTGTTCGCCTGTGCGTATCAACCGTCCGCTAACGAACAGTTTTAAAATAGCTTAAATTTATAAATATCTAAAAATCAATTAATTGCAAAATGGCACTTGGATTGGCATAGGCTTCACAAATAAATACACAATACAATGACTACTGCCGACGAACGTTTACAGACAATTTGGGAAGGATGCTTACGCAACGAACGTAAAAGCCAGGAACAATTTTACAAACTATTTGCATCGCGGATGCTGGCTGTTTGTATGCGCTATGCTACCGATAAAGACGAAGCTCAGGATATACTGCAAGAAGGTTTTATAAAAATATTCAGGAACATGCAAAACTACCGTGGCGATGGCAGCCTGGAAGGTTGGGTGCGCCGTATTATGGTGCACGCGGCTATTTCGCGCTACCGCAAGTTACGCCCGGTTGTATTGGTTGAGGATTTTGCTGCCGATAGTGATATGCCTATCAGCAAAGCATATAACGATAATGAACTTGAAGCAAAAGATTTGATGAAACTGATTCAAAAACTCCCTAAAACTTATCGCTCGGTATTTAATATGTACGCCATTGAAGGATACTCGCACCAGGAAATTGGCACATCGTTAGGGATGAGTGAATTGCTGTCGCGTACAACTTTACACCGTGCGCGCACTGCCTTAAAAGAAATGATTAGTAAACTAACTACCCGCGAGGAGCATTGCTACGCGTAAAGCCTACCGCCTCACCCTGCCCTCTCCAAAGGAGAGGGTTCTGATTAGCAGGGTGGCTAATCAGGCAAAGTAAAATTTAATTCCCTGTACCCCATTCTGAGTTACCATAACCTTCGCGGGCTTTCCAGTTGTATTTAATATCTAAAGCTTTCCAGGTTTCGGCTTTCCGGGTGGCTATCATCACAATCTTCTCGGCTGCCAGGGCATCGTCATTGGTAATGGTGTCTATAGCGGTTATTTCATAGTCGCCCGAATCCAGTTTTCTTGAAGTGATATTCAATCGAGGCCTCGCATCGGTTTCACTGTAATACTGCCGGTACTGGTAATAAGCTTTAATCAGTTCGTCGGATGTTTTAATATCCTTTCGTTTCGCTATCGTATCATTAAACTTATCCGGCGGAATCTGCTTAAAAGATTCAGCGCATGAACCAAAGAGTATCAGCATGCATAAAACACCTAAAGTTACTCTCCAATTCATACGCCGAAACCGTTAAAAAGTATCATTTTCAAATCGTCAAATACTCAAATTTTCAAATTCGCTTCATCTGCACATCTGAAATTTAGAATCTGCACATCTGTGTTTTCATTTTCAAATCTTCAAATACTCAAATTTTCAAATTAATCTATCATCTATTTATGTTTGCTGCTCATATAGTAAGTGATCTCGCCGCCATTCATGATATCGGCATGGCTAATGAATAAACCATCCAGGGGTTTACCATTAAGCGTTATCTTTTGTACATACACGTTTTTGGCACCCTGGTTTTTTACGTTGATGGTGAATTTTTTACCATTATCCAGGTTGATAACACCACCATCCACGGCCGGGCTGCCTATGGAATACTGATCAGATCCTGGCGCTACCGGGTAAAAGCCCAGCGTGCTGAAAATATACCATGCGCTCATTTGTCCGGTATCATCGTTACCGCCCAAACCATCCGGGGTTGGTTTGTACATACGCGGCAATATCATCCGGATGCGTTCCTGTGTTTTCCAGGGTTTATCTGTCCAATTATATAAATAAGCTACGTGGTGCGATGGTTCGTTGCCATGTACATAGTTACCAATGATGCCATCGCGGGTTATATCTTCCGTTTCGGCAAAGTATTTATCGGGCAGGTTCATGGTAAACAGCGAATCCAGGTAACCTACAAAACGTTTGTTACCGCCCATCACCGCAATCAGGTTTTTAGGATCCTGTGGCGCAAACAGGGTATAGTTCCAGCTGTTGCCTTCAATAAATCCCTCGTTAATGGTGCTTAGTGGGTCAAACTTTTGGCGGAAGCTGCCATCGGCCAACCTTGGGCGCATAAAGCCTGCGGCCTTATCATATACATTTTTGTAATTTTCTGATCGTTTGATAAATTCGTTATAAACATCCATCCGGTTCAGTTTTTTAGCCATTTGGGCAATGGCCCAGTCGTCAAAAGCATACTCCAGGGTTGATGATACGGATACGCCGCTTTTTTCATCGGGGATGTAACCTTTATCCATGTAGTCGCCTATACCTTCATAATCGCGATGCTTTGCAGTGGCTACGCAGGCATCCAGCGCTTTGTTGGCATCAAAGTTCACATTTCCCTTTACAACGGCGTCGGCCAGTACAGCTACACTGTGGTACCCGCTCATACACCAATTCTCGTTACCTGAGTTTGACCAGATGGGCAGCATATGTTCCGGACTTTGATCAAAATGGGCCAGCATGCTTTGTACCATATCCGCATTCCTTTTGGGTTCAATAATATTGAACAGCGGATGCAGTGCCCGGTAGGTATCCCAAAGCGAAAAAGTGGTATAATTGGTAAACCCTTCCGCCTTGTGTACATTTTGATCAAGGCCTTTATATTGTCCATCGGCATCCATATATACCGTAGGGTTAATCATGGCATGGTACATGGCGGTATAAAAGTTCTCTTTTATCTCTTTGTTACCTGCTATCTCTATCTTATGCAGTTCGGTTTCCCATAATTGCTGGCCGTCGGCTTTTACTTTTTCAAAGTCCCAGCCAGGTATTTCGGTTTGCATATTGTTCAGCGCACCAGCCATACTCACTGGTGATAAGGCAAACTTGATTTTTATTTTTTCGCCCTCTTCGGTTTTAAAATCAAAGTAAGCCCTTATTTGCTTGCCGGCAATTTCCGGGAAGTTTTTCACCCTGTTAAATTTGCCCCAAAAGCCGCCATACACTTCGCGCTGATCGTACTTTTTGTAGCCATGCTGAAAAAATGCTTTTGAAAAACTCATGGCAAAATATAACGAGCGGGTGCGTGCCCAGCCGTTGGTTTGGCGGAAACCAACAACGGTGCTATCATTAACAACCCTTAAATAAGTCCATACGTTTTTATCCGGGTAGTTGTAAATACCGGCCATCAGATCTAATATAATATGCGATTGATCGGACTTAGGGAATGTGTACTGGTGAAAACCAACACGCGCGCTGGTGGTCATCTCGGCCAAAATATTGCTTTCGTCCAGTTTTACTTTGTAGTAGTTAGCCTGGCTCACTTCGTTCTGGTGCGAAAATGCCGAACGATAACCGCTGCCCGGTTTATCGGCGGTGCCGGGGTTAAGTTTTAACGCCCCAACTGTAGGCATTATTAAAAAGTCGCCCAGGTCTGAGTGGCCGGTACCGCTAAAGTGGGTATGGCTAAAGCCAACTATGGTTTTATCATCGTATTGGTAACCGGCGCAGTATTTATATACATCGGGGTTGTATTTGCCGTTCAGTTCGTAGCTTGGGGTATCAGTCTCCGGGCTCAGTTGTACCATTCCAAAGGGAACTGTAGCGCCCGGGTATACGTGCCCCATACGCTGGGTGCCTATAATAGGGTTTACGTACTGTACTAATTTTTCGGCAACGTTGGTTTGTGCGGCTGCACCAAGCGAAATACATGTAAAAAAAAGGCAGAGTGTTTTCTTCATTTTGTGGGTCAGTGTCAACAGGTAAATAGTATATTAAGCTTCAAATATAGGCTATAACAGTTAAATGTTTCGCTTACGGTAATAAAAACTGTACCTTGACATAATGTCACTAAACCATACCAATTGTAACAACGGTATGCGTTTTGTAATCTAAATCAAAAACATACCTGTAAAACAACTTCAACCTATGAAAAAGTTACTTTCAGTAATATTAATTGCAGTAGCGGCCATGAACTTAAGCTCATGTAGCTATAACAGTATGGTTAAGCTCGACGAAACCGTTAAAGCTAAATGGGGTGCCGTACAAAGCGATTACCAGCGCCGCAGCGATCTGATACCCAATCTTGTAAATACCGTTAAAGGCGCCGCTAACTTTGAAAAAAGCACATTAACCGCCGTAATAGAAGCCCGCGCAAAAGCAACATCGGTGCAGGTTGATCCTACAAAACTTACACCCGAATCTATCAAAGCGTTCCAGTCATCGCAGGGCGAATTAAGCTCGGCCATTGGCAGGTTACTGGTTGTAACAGAAAAGTACCCGGATTTAAAGGCGAACGAAAACTTTCGCGACCTATCTGTTCAGTTGGAAGGAACCGAAAACAGGATCAACGTATCCCGTAAGGATTTTAACGACGCTGTAATGGAATATAATTCCAAAATCCGCTCGTTCCCGGCTAATATCACTGCAAAAATGTTTGGCTTCTCCGAAAAAGGATATTTCACCGCCGAACCCGGAAGCGAGAAAGCACCGAAGGTGGAATTTTAATTAGTGAATTATTGAATGACTGAATTATTGATTTGATCTTCAAAATTTCAAATCAACAATTCATTTTTCCAACAAAAAAGAATTCAATAAATCGATAATTCATTAATTCAATAATTAAACCCATGGCGGTATTTAACGAAGAAGAACAGCAACGCATCCGTAAAGCTATTGAGCAGGCCGAGAACCGCAGCAGTGGCGAGATACGGGTTTGTATAGAAAAGAAATGTAGCGAGGATGTGCTTGACCGGGCAGCAAAATATTTTTTTCAGCTTAATATGCACAAAACAGCCCTCAGGCATGGGGTGTTGATATATGTAGCCACTGTTGACCGGAAGTTTGCCATTATTGGCGACGCCGGGATTAACCAGGTTGTGCCTGCCGATTTTTGGGATACAACCAAAGAGGATATGCTGCAGCATTTTAAATACGGCGATATTGTTGAAGGTATTGTAACCGGCCTGCAAATTGCGGGCGAACAACTGCAAAAATACTTCCCCCACCATGCCGGCGATGTTAACGAACTACCCGATGATATCGCCTTTATAGATGGCGAATAACCTATAAACATGATGTTTAAAAAACTCACTATATTTTTTAGCCTGCTGCTTTGCTCCGCGATGGCGTTTGCACAGGATTTTCCGGAACGGTCGGCCACGCTGGTTACCGATTATACCAATACTCTATCGGCCGATGATAAGCAAAAGCTGGAAAGTAAACTGGTTGCTTTTAACGATTCTACATCAACCCAGGTAGCTGTGGTGATCATGAAATCAACCGGCAGTTATGATATTAACGATTATGGCCAGCAACTGCTGCGCAAGTGGGGTATTGGCCAAAAAGAAAAGAACAATGGCATACTGGTAATTGTTGCTATAAACGACCGTAAAATGGCTATCCAAACAGGCTATGGCGCCGAAGGACCATTGCCCGATGTGCTCACCCAGCGCATTATACAGGACGACATGAAACCCCGCTTTAAAGCGGGCGACTATTATGGCGGACTGGATGCTGCAACCACCGATATTATAAAAGCCACCAAAGGCGAATTTAAAGCCGAACCACAGGAAAACGACCAAAGCAGCGGCGGAGATGGCGCGGGTATCATCATTCTGATTGTGATAGTAGTTGTTATATTAATTATCATATTTCGTAACCGTGGCGGTGGTGGCGGCCGGCAAATTATCGGCCGCAGGGGTGGCGCAAGCCCCTTCTGGTGGTTTTTAGCCGGCAGCATGCTTGGCGGCAGCGGCCGCAGCAGTGGGTCTGACTGGGGCGGTTTCTCCGGAGGAAGCGGAGGAAGCGGAGGCGGCGGTGGTGGTGGTGGCTTTGGCGGTTTCGGCGGCGGCAGTGGCGGCGGAGGCGGATCAAGCGGCAGCTGGTAGGTTTTAATTATTGAGTTAGTGAATTAGTGATTTGAGCTGCACGCTAATTAGTAAATTAGCTGCTATTTACTACTACCTTACCTTATGTTAACAAATGTATAAAGACTATATTTTAAGGGAACTCGAAAAAATAACGGTCATGATGGCCCGCCTGGTAGGCTTTAAGGAGCAGTTAAAGCCAGATGAATTTATAAAACTTGCAGATACCATGCTGCAAAACGAGTTTAATATTAAGTTTGAGGCGCTATTAAAACTCTCTATCGATGATTTTGAGGCTTTTTTGATAAAAGGGAATTACAAAGCGGATAAACTTGACGCTTTGGCTCAGATCCTATACATGCATGCCGAGCCATTTAGTCCATCACCTGAAACTTTGGCTTCGTTACAAAAAATATTATTGATTTTTGAATGGCTGGAGAAAAAGCATCGTAGCTCGTCGTTTGAAAACATTAACAAACAAAATACCATCTATCAATTTCTACAAACAAACTATGAGTAAGGATTTAACCTGGAAACTATTATCATCTACTTACATCCATAAAGGCCCCTGGGCTACACTGCGCGTTGATCGCTGTGAGATGCCCGATAAACGAATTGTTGAAGACTACTATGTTTTAGAATACCCAAGCTGGGTTAATGCGGTAGCGGTAACCGAAGACAGTAAAATATTAATGGTGACGCAATACCGCCATGCAGCCGATATTATTTCGCTCGAAATTCCGGGAGGCGTGGTTGACCCAGGGGAAGAACCCATTCATGCCATCCGCCGCGAACTGCTGGAAGAAACAGGGTACCAGTTTGATGAATTTGAACTGATTTGCACCGTATACGGCAACCCATCAACCGCCAATAACCAAACCTTTACCTATTTTACCAAAGGTGGCAAAAAAGTACAGGGCCAGGAGTTGGATGATCATGAAGAGCTTATTGTGGAAGAGTATACTATCGAAGAGATAAAACAATTGCTGCTTGATAATAAAATAAAACAAGCCATGCATTGCTCTGGCTTGTTTTATGGGATGTTAAAACTGGGGGCGCTGTAGTTAATCAAGGCATTAATTATAGTTAAAGATCAAACGACCTTTCCAAAGTAAGGAATCGAATTTCTTCCTTTATACCGTCAACATCTCTGTTAACAGGCAGGTAGTGCATACTTATTTGCCTGTTAATGTTGACTCGGAAGTTAATCTCTTTACTACCGTTAGCCATTTCGAAGGTTTCGCCATCAATCCATTTACACGTCTTTAGTAACAGGCTATAGAATAGCCATCCCGGTATGGTTTTAAACAATGGAATTTCATTGATAACAATATCATTTTTATTTAGGAAAATGATATTTACTGAAGTATAATCAATAAGAAAATCTGCTTTTACTGTGGCTTTAATACTTCGGTTTCTGTTTTGTTTTGGCCCTCCGAATAAAATGTGGGTCAAAACAAAATCATCATCCAGTATTTTTTTGTATCCAATCTTTAACTGTTCTACATCTAAGTTGAGGTGTTGGTAAACAAGCATTAAGCATTTATAAGCTCTATCAGCTAATAATGCAGTCTTTCCATGCAAATCAGCCGTATCGAATAAGTCAAATGGAAATGTTTCCACGATCGTTAAAATGCTATCGAGTCCCCCTATCAGCAATGCATCATCATGGTCGGCGAAGTCAATATTTACTTTTCTTATTCCCTTTACGATAATCGGTGGCAATTTAAAAGTAAACAGATCAGCTACCAGGCTGGAACATCGTACAAAATCTATCGGCTCCGCAGCCGATCTGCGGTTAATTTGCACCCATAATCTCTTCTCTCTCATCTATTCTTTATGAAGATCATTCCGGGCAATTACCTTTACGGCGAGTATCAACAACATAAATAATTTTCCAGCCCGCCGCGGTACGCATCAGCTGGAAAACATCAACCCCGCAATGGCTAAAGGTTTTGCCCAGGTAAAATTTATAGGGTGTCCAAACGCTGGCCAGGTCGCCATCTATTTTTATGTCGTTAAAGGTTATCTGCTCGTCCCACATTTCTTTGTGCGGCGTGCCTACGGCTTTTATGAAATCATTGGGGTTTTCCATTTCCAGCGCAACCGTGCCATCCTTTTTATTGGCTACACCTTCAAAAACAATGTTTTTATGAAAAGCCGACCGCAGCATGGTGCTATCGCCTTTGCGCATAGCGTCAAACATGGTGTTAATGGTTTGCTTTACAGCCTCCTTATCGGTTTGTTGTGCAAAGGTTTTAAAGGAGGCAAAAAGGATGATGCTCAGAAAGAATATCTTTTTCATGTGATGGAATTTGATGACAATTTAGGTAAATTTGTATATGCAGCCAATTGATTATAAAGAATATCTTGAATTTAACCCCGAAATAAGGTTTGGCAAACCAGTTATTAAGGGTACGCGGATTTCTGTATATGATGTTTTGCAATGGCTGGCATCTGGCTTGAGTTATGAGGAAATTCTAAGCGATTTCCCACAACTAACATCCGAAGCCATATTTGCATGCCTTGCTTATGCAGCTAACAAAGAGCGAATAATTAAAGTGGCATGATACGGCTCATCGCTGACGAAAATATTTCATGGCGCTTAAAAAACTCCTGTCAGATTGGGAGATCCTGCCTACAAATGAAATTCAGGCAAACGATCGTTTAAGCGATTTTATGATCTGGCAATTCGCCAAAACAAACAACTACACAATTTTAACTTTTGATGAGGATTTTTGCGAACTACAAAATCTTTACTCTCACCCTCCTAAAGTAATTTGGTTGCGCACCGGCAACTTTGGCACTCAAAAGATTGCTGAATTATTAATTCTTCTAAAGAAAGACATCAACCAATTTTTATCTAACGATGATTTGGGTATCTATGAAGTATATCTATACTAAATGTTATAGCGTTAGAATTCCCTTTGACAGCCTCATTCTTCCTTCAGAATTTTCGAAATTTTATTCCCCCCACCCCATTACAAATTATACTGCAGTATAAACTTGGTAAGCTCCACTGGGTTTTTCAGGTTTAGCTTTTGCATAATGTTTTTGCGGTGGGTTTCAACCGTATAAATGCTCAGGTGCAGGTGGTTGGCCATTTGCTGGTTGGTATAGTCCTGCTTAATAAACTGTAGTAGTTCGGTTTCTCGTTTTGTAAGCTGGAATTGCTTTAAAAAGGGATCGCTGTCATCAAATGTTGAGTTAACAACCGGCGGCTTGTACGGAAAGCATTGCTGCCCCTGGGCTACCAGGCGCATTACCCTCAATAGCTCATCCCTTTCGGCATTTTTAAACAGGTAACCATCGGCGCCGGTGGCTTTTGCTTTTTCAATCAGGTGCTCCTCGTTATAGGTAGATAGCATCACCACCTTAATTTTTGGATAGTAGGCTTTTATCCGCTTAAGCACTTCAAAGCCATTAATGCCCGGCATATTAATATCAAGCAGCACAAGTGTGGGCGTATGGGTATGTAACAACCCCAACACCTCTTTGCCGTTGGCTGCTATATTCATAATCTCGATATCCGGCTCATTTTGCAATAACATGCTAAGCCCGTTTATAAATAATGTATGATCATCTGCTATGATCACTGATAGTTTTTCAGTTGTCATTTCCATCGTACTAATTACTTGTAAACCTATGCTTTATTACCGTTTTAAAAAATACAAACAGCTTTGTATTGTGTGCCTTGCGGCCGTCCCATAAAATTGTATCGTTAAAAACAACCAAAAAAAGCCGCAAAAAGCAACGCTACTGAAACCGGTAAAGGGCTGTAATAACGGTACAATATACATAAACAGCTAACACATTTTAAACCCCATAACCATGGAATATCTCCTTGTAACAATAGCCATCATGCTGATATGCATCACGGCGCTTGCACGGCCAAATAAAAACACTTATTAAACTCAATACCTATGAAAAACTTTATCTCCACTCTTTTAACAATGCTTTTTTACGTCGCTGCCTATGCCCAGCAAAGCAATACCGAAAGCCCGGTAACCAGCAGCAATGCCGCACAGTTTGTTTCGCCAATATCCGTACAGGTACTTGTTGGCAGCCAGGGCATAGGCGCAGATGTAAAATATGGTTTTTTACCCAAACTATCTGGCCGGCTTGGATTTGGCATCATCCCCGTAAACAAAAATAAAGATTTCCATTTTTTTGGTTTCGCGGTACAGGGCCAGTTTTCAACCAGTTTCTCCAATGTTCATTTACTGGCCGATTATTCACCCTTTAATACCAACAGCATTCGCCTGGTTGGCGGCGCCTCGTACATTACACAAGGCAAGGCAACAGCCCTTATTTCGCCCATGGGCGGGTATAACATCGGGAGCCAGTCGCTCACCAAAGATCAGATAGGGGTGCTGCAGGCCGATGTAACGTGGAAGGGTGTTGCGCCTTACCTGGGCATCGCCCTTTTTAAAGGGTTCCCGGGCCAGCTTTTAAATGTAAACGTTGATGTTGGCACCTATTACTTATCCAGCCCAGGCACCTCGTTTACGGGTACAAAACTACTATCAGATAACGATGCCAATAACGTACAGTTCAATAAAAATATGCAGGGCTACCGTTGGATGCCTGTTGTTCAGCTCAATTTTAATTTACGAATCAGATAAAATATCACCATGAAAAACACCTTCAAACTACACTCACAAATTGGCCCGGCAAAACAGGGCGGCGCATTTATTAATGTTTTTTTAATGATAGCGTGCCTGGTATTGGTACTAACCTTAAATAGTTGCAAAAAACCTAATGAGGGCATAGCGCTCACCATTAACGAGACCACGCTTACCAAAGCGCCTGTATTATTGCGTTTTGCCAATGCCAACGCAACTTCAAGCAATCAGCCCGGCGATTTTGACGTTAAAATAACCGGCAAGGATGCCGCGCTGGTGCAAATGGACGGAGGCTCAACCAGCGATTTTAAAGCCTCGCATGGTTTTTTACCCTTATCGCTTACTGCCAATGCAGCGCCCTCGGCTTCGTCGCCGGTAACATTCAACGTATCTGCCGATATTCCGGGCTATGCGCCCATCACCCAAACCATTACCATTACAACAGATAGCGCGAAAATTGTTGATGTTGGCGTGGTTGAATATGCCAACCCACCCGCGGGCACATCTGTTTTGGCAACTACCACGCCTTTAGCAAACGGTGTATCTGCCGGTACAACCCTTAGCCTGCCGCAACGGTCGGGCATGGTTGAAACCGCACAGATCAAAATTTTACCCGGCACACAAATGCTTGATGCAGATGGCTCGGCTATAAACGCATCTGCGCTAACATCCAATATTGTTGATTTCAGCGCCGTGTCTACCACTTCGTACGGGGCTTTCCCGGGAGGTTTCAGCCCTACCAACGTTATAGATAAGGCCGGCAACCAGGTTAATGGCGGTAATGCCATCAACTTTGTATCTGCCGGTTTGCTATCCATTAAAATGTCGGCTGCCGGTACACAGGTAAGGCATTTTTCGCAGCCCATACAGGTGAGCATGAAGCTGAATCCTAATACCACAAACTTTATTACCGGCAATAATATAAAAGCCGGCGACACCGTACCACTATGGAGCCTTACCGAAGAAACCGGGCAATGGAAAAGCGAGGGCGATGTAACCATAGCCAATGATGGCAGCGGCAACCTTACCGCTAATTTTGAAACATCGCACCTGTGCTGCTTCAACCTTGATTGGAGCTGGGCGGTAGCCGGGCACCCATACGGCACCTGTTTTACGCCGCTAACCGTGCGCATTCATTGTGGTGCAGGCAACAGTGGTGTTTATGATGTAACCATAGTTACACCCAACAACCAATACCTGGCCGGCGCCCATGGCGAATTTGTACATGATGGAGATGTAGTAGTATTTCCGTATGTGCCCAGCATTGCGCAATGTAAGGTTGTTATCAGCAGCTTTAACTTATACCTTAACCCGCGGCTACCTATACTTGCCGAAACCGGCTTGTTTAATCCATGCAGCCAGGGTTCTGTCGATTTAAATTTTGGCAGCCCGGCTACGCCTTCGCTCATCAATGTTACACTTAATATGCAGGGCTTTTGCAGCAATAAAAACATCAACCTGCTGCCTTCGGGATGGTTTTTTCTTTACGACATTGGCGCTGCGCAGCTTAATCAAAACGCGTGGACTTACGCCTACGTAAGCCGTGGCGTTATCCAGTATGCTTTTGGCACCGGCATTACAGGCAGCAGGGGCAAATACAGCATTAAATTATTCAATGGCGATCAATATTACATGTATGCTTATAACAGCTACATGTGGTACCAAACCTCGGTGTTTACCATGGCGCCGCGAAACTTTACTTTACCATCAGCAAGCGGTATAAATGGTTCGGCTATTTATGATGCCGGCAGCAATACCTTAAACATCACCGCTAAATTTAGCGTGCGCTGTCATTAAAAGAAATTGGCCGTTAGGTTAATAATTAGGGGAGAAGCCCCGTCAATAGAAATATTGCGGGGCTTTATTGTTTTTAAGAATGTCGGGGCTATATATCAACAGACGCTTTAACAAGCCCAGCCAATGATTAAGATTGGGTTGTTTTACGAAGAGCTTTTTTGCTTTTCGAAGATTCGTCATCTTTTACGTTCTATTTATTACCCCGTATGCGTGTCGTTATACCTCCGAGAACCTCAATGATTACAACTACTGATTGCCGGTTGCCGGCCTCAAAAATACTCCCATCTTAAAATGGCCGAACAAAATGACAGCGGACTCCCAATATGGTCTTTTGGAAAACACTTGATGCTATTTGGAATTATATCATAACTTCAACCACCAATGCACAATTGGCCATCATTTAAAAGTTTACTTATTGCATTTGTAGGTTAACGGATTCTTCACTCCGTTCAGAACGACAACGAGGTTATTCCAATATGTCACAGATAGCGTCATTGCGGCCGCAATTGATTGATTATCACCCCAAACAAAAACAACGCAGCGTTCTTAAAAAAACCCACGTGTAACTTACTAAACAAATTAGCAATTTGGATTTTTTATATGCACATTTGTGTAAACAATTCAATTGAACACTGCACATTTGAAATTTAAAATCTGCACATCTGAATCTCCATGGCCAAAACTAAAATTGCCTATTTCTGCCAAAGCTGCGGCTTCGAATCGCCCAAGTGGTTGGGTAAATGCCCATCGTGCCAGCAATGGAATACCTTTGTAGAAGAAATTATAGAAAAGGGCAACACCAGCAATGCCGTACCCACCTGGAAGGTAACATCCAATACCCAGCAACGCGCCAACAAGCCGGTTCAGGTAGCCGATATTACCTTTAACGAAGAGGACAGGGTACTTACCCCCGATAAAGAATTTAACCGCGTTTTGGGCGGAGGGATAGTGGCAGGTTCGCTGGTGCTTATTGGTGGTGAGCCGGGTATAGGTAAATCAACCCTGATGCTGCAGCTGGCACTAAATATGCCAAATTTAAAGGTACTGTATGTATCGGGCGAAGAAAGTGAAAGGCAGATTAAAATGAGGGCGGAAAGATTGACAGCCCCCGATGGGGGAAATTCTAAAGCCCAATCTCTAAATTCTAAAAATCAAACCCCAAATTCCACTGCCGGAATAGGAGGAGCGTGCTATGTGCTTTGTGAAACATCTACTCAAAACATATTTAAGCAAATAGAGGCGCTGGAGCCCGATTTGGTCGTGATAGATTCTATCCAGACCCTGCACTCATCGCACATCGAATCCACGCCGGGGAGTGTATCGCAGGTAAGGGAGTGTACCGCCGAAATGCTGCGCTTTGCCAAAGAAACCTCGACCCCGGTATTCCTGATAGGACATATTACAAAAGATGGTGCAATTGCCGGCCCCAAAATACTGGAACACATGGTTGATACCGTGTTGCAGTTTGAAGGCGACAGGCACCATGTTTACCGCATCCTGCGCACGATAAAAAACCGTTTTGGCTCGGCATCTGAACTGGGTATTTACGAGATGATGGGCGAAGGGCTGAGGGAAGTATCTAACCCATCCGAAATACTGCTATCGCACCGCGACGAACCGCTGAGCGGCATCACCATATCGGCAACTCTGGAGGGCATGAGGCCTATGCTGATAGAAACCCAGGCGTTGGTAAGCGCATCGGCTTACGGTACCCCCCAGCGTACAGCTACGGGCTTTGATACCAAACGGATGAGTATGCTACTGGCTGTTCTGGAAAAACGTTGCGGTTTCAGGCTGGCAGCTAAAGATGTATTCCTGAATATTACGGGCGGCATCAGGGTAGAAGACCCGGCTATCGACCTGGGCCTGGCCGCGGCCATCATATCGTCGCATGAAGATATGCCTATCCCCTTCAAAACCTGTTTTGCAGGCGAAATTGGCCTGTCGGGCGAGATAAGGGCCGTTAACCGTGTGGAACAGCGCATTGCCGAAGCACAAAAACTGGGCTTTAACCAGATCTTTATCTCCAAGTACAACCTTCCATCCGGCGGACAGGATAAAAAGCGCATGGACCTATCCCGTTACGATATTGATATTAAAATAGTAAGCAGCATCGAAGAGGTATTTGGGCAATTGTTTGGATAAAGGTGAAAGGTGAAAGGTGAAAGGTGAAAGGTGAAAGGTGAAAGGTGAAAGGTGAAAGGTGAAAGGTGAAAGGTGAAAGGTGAAAGGTGAAAGGTGAAACAACCGGGCTTCGCCCGGTTGATTCACCTAATTGGGACATGCCGCTAACGCAGCTACCTTTTACCTTTCGCCTTTTACCTTTAACCTATTTATAAAGCAGGCAATCCAATTTTACGGATACGGTTATTGCCAGAGTCGGTTACGTATAGGTTGCCGCTTGCATCGGCAGCTACGCCCTGTGGCGATGCAAATAAGGCGTTTGTACCGCTACCTTCGGCAAAGCCAGCCGTAGCGCTAATGCCGGCTAATGGCAATAAAACTTTATTAGTGGTGATCTCAAATACACGACCGGTTTGATCGGCTATAAAAAGGTTCCCCTTAGCATCAAATGTCAATGCCGATGGCGAACCAATAACCTGGTGCTTTGGATCGCCCAGGTAGGTGCTCACTACACCGGCCGCTGTTATTTTGCGGATGGAATAATTTAGCGCGTCGGCTACATAAATATCGCCCGCTGCATCTATAGCCAAGCCCGATGGCTTGTTAAATGACGCGCTGGTAGCCGTAGTATTATTAACCCAGGCCGCTGCCCTGTTGCCGGCAAATGTTGTTACCACACCTGCGGCTGTAACCTTGCGGATCAGGTTATTACCCCTGTCGGCTACGTAAAGGCTGCCAGAACCGTCAATTACTATGCCGCGCGGGCTATTAAATGTAGCGGCAGTGCCTGTTCCATCGTCGTAACCTGCGGTTCCGCTACCTGCCAATGTGCTTACCACACCTGCAGGGGTTATTTTACGGATAATGTTATTGCTAAAATCGGCTACATAAATGTTGCCTGCGGCATCAGTTACCAGGCTTTCGGGTGCGTAGAACTGGGCATTGGCCAGTGAGCCATCTACGTACCCTATTGTTCCGTTACCAGTTAATGTGTTTACAGTACCGCGGGTAGTAACAGTCCTGATGGCGCTGTTAAAAGCATCGGCTATATAAATAGTACCTGTACTGCTAATGGTGATACCTTGCGGACTGTAAAAAGACGCGACGGCACCTGTAGCATCAATGAAGCCGGCACTACTATTACCGGCAAATGTGCTCACGGCGCCTACTTTTGATGTCAAATCGGCACCGGTAGTAAATTCCACAACTTTACCATAGCCGGTACCAACAGAATTGGTGGCATAGGCGCGTACATAATATTTGGTGTTAACTTTTAAGCCCTTCATTTTACTGGCATAGGTTAAATAGTTAACAGTATCGGCAGTTTTTGAATCGGCAGTAGTTGGGGTTGGGTTTGTAGCGCTCCAGCATACACCATAGGTTGATACGGCATAAGTAAGCGCCTCGGTAATAAAACCGCCGCTATGGGCGCTGGTATCGGCAGCATCTTTAACCACATCAGTGGTAGATATAACAGGTACTACGCCAGGAGTTGGATTATTGCTTTTAATACATCCTGCCTGGGTTAAAGCAATAGTAAACGCTACTGCCGCAAACAGGATGGAATTAGTAAGATTTTTGTTCATTTGAAATAATATGAATTAATGAGCACGGTATTATCAGCTGTAAAAATAAACAACTTGACAAAGCTTATTACCTAAAACGAATATTTTAACATTCATTAACACTTAAATAAAAGCCGGTTGCAAATTGAATAAAAATAAATGAGTTTAAAGTGAATATAATACGGCCAATAAACACAAAATGTAACAGTAATAAGCCCTTAAAGTAAATATGCAACATTTTGCAGGCTATGGTGTTATGTAAAAACAAGCTATAGCCATGAAAATATCCCCGTTATTAATTGTGTTATTAATGCCTGCGATGGCATTTGCCCAAAAGCACATACCCCTACCCCATGGTATGGTTTACGGCCAAAAACCCGATACCATGGCCATGATGCCTGCTGATAAGCTGGAAGCATTTATGGGCAAAAAGACAAGGATAAGCACCACCGTTGAGGGTAAGATTATAAAAGTGACCAAAGAAAAAGGTGGCTGGTTTGATGTAGACGCCGGTGGTGGCAAAATAATGGCGGCTCACTTTAAAAACTACAATGTTATACTACCTACCCAGTTGGCTGGCCGTACCGTAATTATGGAAGGCGTGGCCGAAAAAATGTTTATCGCCGATGACCTGCAACACCTGGCGGGCGATATGGTAAGCGGCAAAAAGCAGCACAAGGTAAAAACCGATCCTAAACGGACGGTTACGTTTGAGGTAAAAGGGTTAATGGTTGATAAATAGCCTATGCCGGTAATGAATCTATTTACTTTAGCCGGGTAAACGAATAACTGTAAATAAGCCTGATACCGAAAATGCTTAGCGACCTGTTGTTATTGTTTTTGATATCGGCGTGAAAGTTTAAATCTATAGTTTGATGTGTTGTGGTCATCACCATATATCCTATGCCGCCTGTGCCGCCACCACCTGTCTCGCTAAAAACGTCGCCTTCGGCATTCACAAAGCCACCCGCATGCAGGTAAAATTGAGGAGTAACGTATACCCTGGCTGCAAGACCGGCATATGCCAGGTAAGGCGCCTCGATACCAACGGATGGTGTAATACTCAAAAAGTTATTTAATCTTAACTCACCCTGACCTACAATTCCATAGCCGGGCATGTTTTCTTTGGAGTAGCTTAATGCCCCACCGCCACCAATAGCAAATTTAGCCTGGGCTTTAGCATTATGTACAGTAAAAATGAGGCAAAAGGATGCGAAGATGGACGTTAAGGCTTTGCAGKCAGTGTTCATAAGGTTATATATTAAACAACAAAAGCCCCTTAATGCCGGGGCTTTCGTCATATTATTACAATAACGTAAAAAACAATAAATACTTATCCCACTAATTAAATTTAGCGTTATGAGCCTATACCAATGGTTTTAGGTGCAGTTCGTTAGTAAAAAGTTCTTTAACTTTTTGTACTACCTCGGCGCGGTTCACGGTGGCAGCATCGCGCCTGCATTTAAGGTAATGTTCCCTTGCCACTTTTTCGGCCAGGTCGCCAAGGGTTTTTACTTTCAGTTCTTTACCAAACCTGCCTGCAAGGGCAAATCCCGAAAGGGCAATTGCCAGGCCAAAGGCGGCTACGATAGGCTGAAAGAAAAAGCCAGCCAGCGATGCGGCCAGTATAAATGCAAAAGCGGCAATTACTCCTTGTTTGGGCTGCAATAAATTAAGCTGAAAACCCATTTCCCGTTCAATCTCATTAATAACTACAATACGATTATCACGCGGAAAAATGTCTTCGAGCCGGGTTTGGGGTTTTACCAATTCCCTTGGAGCGGTAATGGTACAGTTAATGGCATTCCTGATTTTGTAAAATGCCTGCTGGGTGGTACAGCTTTCGTTGTTTACGTGTTTTATCTTTTCAACAACAATATCGCAAAGTTTACCTAACGTTTTTACATCCCGTACAGATGTATCTTCGAAACTAATATTAAATGATCTTTCAATTTTTACAAGAACGTCACCTAAATCCTCAGGGTCAACACTATTAAGGTTGAATGCCTGGTTATTATTCAAATTAACTTTCAAACTATAGCAACTAAATTTAACCATAAATTGCCTGTAACCGGGGCTACAGGCAATTGTTATTAGCTATTAAACTACTTTTAAATCATAAGTACTTAGCCGATCGTCATAAGTGATCTGTCTTTCTCGACTTAGAACTCAAAACTTCCGACTAAAGACCACTTTACCGGCTCAGGTACATTGATTTCTCTTTGTACAGGTGACGGAAATATGGGTCCTGAAGGTTAGGGATAAAGCGGATAGCCTCTCCTGTTGATTTCATTTCAGGGCCTAACTCCTTGTTCACTTCAGGGAATTTATCAAACGAGAATACCGGTTCTTTGATGGCATAGCCCCAAAGTTTGCGTTCGATGGTGAAGTCTTTCAGTTTGGCAACGCCCAGCATTACTTTGGCCGCTATGTTGATGTATGGTACATCGTAAGCTTTGGCTATAAAAGGTACCGTACGCGACGCACGCGGGTTGGCTTCTATCACAAACACCTGGTCGTTTTTAACTGCAAACTGGATGTTTAACAAACCACGCACATTTAAGGCCCTGGCAATTTTTTCGGTATACTCCTCCATCTGGCTTATCACATTGTCGGATAAATCAAAAGGCGGTAACACCGCAAATGAGTCGCCCGAGTGGATACCGGCTGGCTCAATGTGTTCCATTAAACCAACGATGTGCACGTCGTCGCCATCGCTTATCGAGTCGGACTCGGCTTCGGCGGCACGGTCAAGGAAGTGGTCAATCAGCACGCGGTTACCGGGCAGGTTTTTAAGTAAGCTAACAACAGCTTTCTCCAAATCCTCATCGTTAATCACAATGCTCATGCCCTGGCCACCCAATACATAGCTTGGGCGAACAAGTACCGGGTAACCAACCTGGTGCGCTACTTCAAGGGCTTCTTCGGCACTTTCGGCAACACCATATTTAGGGTAAGGGATATTCAATTCTTTCAACAGATCGCTGAAACGGCCGCGGTCTTCGGCCACATCCATATCATTGAATGAGGTACCTATGATGTTAATGCCGTGCTCGTGCATCTTCTCGGCCATTTTTAAAGCGGTTTGGCCACCAAGCTGTACAATTACACCGTAAGGTTTTTCCAATTCGATGATCTCGCGAACGTGCTCCCAGTAAACCGGCTCAAAGTATAGCTTGTCGGCCATGTTAAAGTCGGTTGATACCGTTTCGGGGTTACAGTTAACCATGATGGCTTCAAAGCCCGATTCTTTTGCGGCCAGTAATCCGTGCACGCAGCTATAATCAAACTCAATACCCTGGCCTATACGGTTGGGGCCTGATCCTAAAACGATGATCTTCTTTTTATCAGACGAGACAGATTCGTTTTCGCCTTCGTAAGTAGAGTAATAGTAAGGTGTTTTTGCAGGGAACTCTGCAGCGCAGGTGTCAACCATTTTGTAAACACGCTTAATGCCCAGGGCTTTGCGGCGCTGGTAAACATCTTCTTCGGTAACGTTGCCTAAAATGTAAGCAATTTGTGTATCCGAGAAGCCTTTTTGTTTTAGGGTGAACAGGAAGTCTTCAGGGATATTGTTCAGTGAGTAACGGCGCAGTTCGTTCTCTAAGTTAACCACATCCATAATCTGGTTCAGGAACCAGCGATCGATCTTGGTAACTTTACGTACCGATTCTATTGGTACACCAAGGCTTAAGGCATCATAAATATGGAATAACCTGTCCCAGCTTGGGTGCTCCAGGCTGTACATAATTTCTTCCAGGTTGCGGCTTTGGCGGCCATCGGCACCTAAACCGGCCCGGCCTATCTCTAAACTCTGACAGGCTTTTTGCAAAGCTTCAATAAAGCTGCGGCCAATGCCCATTACCTCGCCTACCGATTTCATTTGCAGGCCAAGCTCGCGATTGGCGCCTTTGAATTTATCAAAGTTCCAGCGTGGTATTTTTACAATCACATAATCCAAAGTAGGCTCAAAATAAGCCGAAGTTGTTTTGGTGATCTGGTTTTCTATTTCATCAAGGTTATAACCTATGGCCAGCTTAGCAGCAATCTTAGCAATTGGGTAACCGGTTGCTTTGGATGCCAGTGCCGATGAACGCGATACGCGCGGGTTAATTTCAATGGCGATGATGGCTTCGTCGGCAGGGTTAACCGAGAACTGTACGTTACAGCCACCAGCGAAGTTGCCAATGGCGCGCATCATGCGGATGGCCTGGTTACGCATATCCTGATAGCAGCGGTCGCTCAGGGTCATGGCCGGGGCCACGGTTATCGAGTCGCCGGTATGGATACCCATCGGGTCGAAGTTTTCGATAGAGCAGATGATAATTACGTTGTCGTTATTATCGCGCAGCAGTTCCAATTCGTATTCTTTCCAACCTATAACGGCTTGTTCAACCAAAACCTCGTGAGTAGGTGATGCCTGTAAGCCTTTGCTTAATGCGGCATCAAAATCTTCTTTTTTGTGCACAAAGCCTGCACCTTTACCACCAAGGGTATAGCTTGGGCGGATAACCAGCGGGAAACCAATTTCCTGCGCGGCTTCTTTACCTTCCAGGAAAGAGTTGGCAATTTTGGATTTGGCAACACCTACACCAATATCAACCATCAATTGGCGAAAAGCTTCGCGGTTTTCGGTTTTTTCGATGGCGGCAATATCAACACCCACAATTTTTACATTGTACTTTTCCCAAATACCTTGCTCGGCAGCTTCAATACAAAGGTTAAGCGCGGTTTGGCCACCCATGGTAGGTAGTACCGCGTCAATTTGTCGCTCATTAAGTATCTGCTCGATACTTGCGCAGGTTAAGGGCAGCAGGTAAACATGATCGCCAATAACCTTATCCGTCATGATAGTGGCGGGGTTGCTGTTGATGATAGAAACAGTGATGCCTTCTTCTTTAAGGGAAAGGGCGGCTTGCGAGCCGGCGTAATCAAATTCGCAGGCCTGGCCAATAATAATGGGGCCAGAGCCGATAATCAGAACGGATTTGATGGAATTATCTTTGGGCATAGGGCTTTTTTTTAAATCAAAAGTTCTAAGTCAAAAGTTAAAGGATTTTTATCTCCTTTAAACGATTTTTCCTATGCACTGAAGGCGAGAAATCCCGACCTCAGTGTCGGGGTGCAAAGATAGAGTTTTGACGCACACAATTAATCTTTTTTTTGAATTAATATTTATATTTTATGTACGTCCTTAAATTTTAGCATTTCGGTGAGTTTTAGCTCCTTGTCTGTATCAAATCCGCATGATGTTGTAAAGTTTTGCGGATTGCGGTACGTGCCAAATAACATATCCCACCAAACAATATCGCCATAATTATTGCTGTGTTTTTCGTACTCGTGATGGATACGGTGCATCTCGGGTCGCTGGAAAATGTAGCCTATCCATTTTGGAGTTTTGATATTGGTGTGATAGAAAAATTCGCCCAAAGCGGTGCACAAAGTATATATAGCTCCTGCCTCGGGGCTTAAGCCAAGCAGCGTGTACACCAGCAAACTGCCTATTACTGAGTTAACAGCCATCTCCAACGGATGTTTATAAAATGACGTTATCACTTCAATGCGCCGTGCGCTATGATGTATCTGGTGAAAATGCCGCCATAAAAAATCACTCTGATGGCGCCACCTGTGCCACCAATAAAATATAAAAGTTGCTATAAAGTAAGCCACCACTCCGCCAAGCCAATTGGGCATATGGCGCGACAGAAAGAAAAGAGAATAGCCAGACAGCCATTTTTCCCAGCTATAACCGGCAATAACTACAATAAGTAACTGTACAAAATTGATAGCAAGCACCCTGATGGTCCAGGTAGGCACCTGGGGAAGTTTCCACCCGGGCGAAAGCTTTTCAATGAGGAAACAAACGGCGAAACAAATTAAGATGATATAAAGCATGGTTTTATGTTTTTGATTAAATCAAATCTCGGTGCCAGGCCTGTCAATAAGTTTTGACTTATATCAAAAAAACGTTACCCTTTAGCTCTTATCCTGCTTAAGGTTTCCTGTTTAATACTTAAAAATGATGCTATTTGCCCCAGGGACGCTTTTTGAAGGATGCCGGGGTGGCTTTGCAGCAGGTTTTCATACCGTTCTTTTGCACTGAGCGTTTGCAGGTTAATAGTCCGCTCTTCACTGCGGATGTAATACTGTTCGGTAACAAGGCGTCCGGTTAGGTTAAACTCCGGGTATTTTTTGTACATAGCTTGTAGCTGGTCCCAATTGATGGATTGCAGAACGCTATCTTCCAGCACCTGGATGTTTTCGAAAGAAGGCTTACGCGAAAAAAAGCTGTAGACCGATACAATGATTTCGCCCTGGCCATTAAACCAACTGGTAAATTCGTTACCCGCTTTATGGTAGTAAGCCCGGGTAAAGCCTTGTTTTACAAAATAAATCCGCTGCGACACCTGCCCTGCTTTTAACAGGATTGATTTCTTAGCATAATGGTCTTCAACCAGATATGATTCAAGCTGGCTTTCTATCTGCGGTGTTAGGATATTTATATTATTAAGTACTTGCAATAAACCATTTGTTTCCATAAAATCTTAATATATTTATACAAGGTATAAATTACCTATAAAACCAATTAAACTTGTAATTGTAGTAATGTACAATTACCTTACAGCGATAAATTATGATGAAGAAACATACATTTTTTCTGTTTGCCGCTATTTTCCTGTTCGGAAGCTGTGGTATGCTGCAGTCAATCATGAAATCTACGTTCCCTTATACGGCTAACCTGGTAATTCCGGCATCGTCATCGGTCGATCAGCCGCATACCGCCATAAGTACAGCCAACAGTTTCGACCAGGATTTTACCAAAGATGGCAATAATGCAAACCAGATAAGTGAAGTTCGCATTATATCGGCAAAGCTGCAATCAAAAGATCCATCGGATTATAACATTGGCAATATTGCAGCATTAAGGATTTATATGGCCAAAGCCGACGGCAGCGACGAGGTGCTGGTGGCCATTCGTAAAGATATTACTGCCAATGTTGGTAACAGTGTAGTGCTGGATATAGACAACTCGCATTTTTTGGATGAGATTGTAAGGGAGCCAAGTGTGCGCATCAGGATGGTTTACCTGTTACGTAAAGCCGTTAACACCGATGTGGAACTTAAAGTATCGTTAAGCATAGGTGCGGAGCCGCGGGAGCGATAGTATCAATACCCCTGTAAAGCGAAAGCAACCGGTACTGAATATATGACCCTTACCGCACGGCCAAACCTTGTACCCGGTACCCACTTCGGCGAAGCGTTTAATACCCTTGCGGCTTCGGTATCAAGCTCCTTGCTAACAGATTTTGTAACTTTAACCTCTGTAACCTGGCCGCTTTTTTCAACAACAAAGGTTAAAACTACCCGGCCTTGTATATTATTTTGCCTTGCATAGGTGGGATATTCAATATGATTTGAAAGATACCGGCCAAAGCCTGGCACCCCGCCCTTAAACTGCGGTGGCACACTCCTTGTTTTGGTATAGGTATTAACTGTGCCGTCATCTAATGTTGCAGTACCTGAAATAAGCTGGCCGTTACTATAATTTTCTTCAAAACGGGTGTGGATATCATCAAAGCGGCCTTTCCAAAGCCCTTCCCGTTTGCCATTTTTGATTTCGCCCTCTTCGGTTATTTTTTTTAAATTGTTACTATAACCAACATAATGCCCGTTACCATTGGTTACCAATAGCGTTCCTACAGAATCGCGGCAATCCGTCACCAGGTAGTTTTCTTCAAAATCATTATAAGGACTGTCGTTATCAGGAAACTCCCTGCCAAGGTATAACTTACCGTTTGGGAAATAATCATACGCGCTACCAATCACTTTGCCTTTTTTGTAGGTGCGCACAGATTCTTTATTGCTGTTTTTAAAATAAGTGATGCACTGATCCTCAAGTGTCACCGGATCGATGGTAGAGGTTTTACCCAGCATCTTAACTTTCCCGTTAGGATAGTACTCCAGAACATTGAAAAAAACAGTCCCTGAATCGGGCTCGCGAATGATCCTGATATAATCGGCACTGTCGCGGATATCAACATGTTTGCCATTATTCTTCAAAAAATAAACATTCTGGCGCTGGGCAAAGCATAGCGATGCCATGAAAAGAAAGGTAAAGGTTAAAGGTAATTTCATTAGTAAACCAGGGGCTTTAAAACCGCGCTAATTTACTTTATTAATTTATTATCAGCATCAGGAAATACCAATATGGGTTCATATTTTCTCGCCTCGTCGCGCTCCATGTAGGCGTATGACATAATGATAACCACATCACCAACCTGGGCTAGCCTGGCGGTAGCACCATTTAAACAAACCGTGCCGCTGCCGCGCTCACCTTTTATAACATAAGTTTCAAAACGCGCGCCGTTATTGTTATTCACTATCTGAACTTTTTCGTTCGGAATAATATCGGCCGCTTCAATCAGGTCTTCATCAATTGTAATACTGCCCACGTAATTCAGCTCCGCCTGCGTAACCTTCACCCTGTGAATTTTGGACTTCAATATCTCAATAATCATGGTGCAAAGTTATAAATAAATTTAGTCGATAGTTCATGGTCCATAGTCGATAGATTGTAAAATGATTAATCACGGCTGTAACGCTATTTTTGCCATGATCTATCAGCCCTCGTCTATCCAATCAACATATTATCTATTAATCTTGTTTTACCTGCCCGGGCTGCTACCAGGGCTACTATATTTTGAGTGGCGGCGGTGGCCGGCAATAATGTATCGCCATCAACAATTTCAAAATATTCAAGGCTAATGTCCGGCTCAGCACCAATCATCTGTTCTGCCTGCTGCTGAAGCATTTGTATATTTTCTGTATCGAAATTGCTTTTAACCCAGTTTAATGTTTTTGATAATATGAGGGCGTGCTGCCTGTCGCCGGCGGTTAAATGAATATTCCTCGAGCTCATGGCCAGGCCATCGTCATCGCGCAAAATGGGGCACATGACCAGCTTTACCGGCATGTTTAATAAATTAACCATTTTATTGATCACCATAAACTGCTGGTAGTCTTTTTGGCCAAAAAAGGCGATATTGGGCTTTACGATATTGAACAGTTTATTTACCACCTGCATAACACCCTGGTAATGTCCCGGCCGGAATTTGCCTTCCAGTAAATGCTCCAGGTTGCCTATATCTAAATGCCATTTCTCATTACCATCATACATCTCATCAACCGTCGGGCTAAACAATATATCGCAGCCCGCCTGCTCAAGCATAGCTATATCGGCAGCAATGGGGCGGGGGTACTTTTCAAGGTCTTTTGGATCGTTAAACTGGGTGGGGTTTACAAAAATACTGCAAATCACTTCGGTGCTAATTTGCTGAGCCTGTTTAATTAACGATAAGTGGCCGTTATGCAGTGCGCCCATTGTAGGTACAAAGCCAACAGTTTTGCCGGTTTTGTTGGCAAAGTACTGGTTTAGCTGTTGCCTGGTAGTAAATATCTTCAATGTAGTTTGAATTACAAAATTTGGTAAAGGTGTGCATTTACGCAAAAAATACCAAAAGTTACTTGCACAATTCGTTGACAGTTCATATAATAATGATTATATTTGCACACTCAAATTTTTTGACTTCTTTACATATTTTTAATACTGATTAAGTGATGGGTAAATCTAAGCTATTGTTTATAACTCATGAAATGTCTCCTTTCCTTGAACTCACAAAAATTGCTGAAATAACACGCCAACTTCCGCAGGCAATGCAGGAGAAGGGATTCGAGATCCGGATCCTTATGCCGCGTTTTGGCAATATTAACGAGCGCAGGAACAGGCTTCATGAAGTTATCCGTTTATCGGGTATGAATATTATTATCAACGATAATGATAACCCGCTGATCATTAAGGTAGCATCTATCCCGGCAGCGCGTATGCAGGTGTATTTTTTAGATAATGAAGAATATTTTCAGCGTAAACATGTGTTTGGTGATAAGGACGGCAAGTTTTATGCCGATAATGACGAGCGTATGATCTTCTTTTGCAAAGGTGCATTGGAAACGGTTAAAAAATTAGGATGGGCTCCAGACATCATCCATTGCCATGGATGGTTAAGCGCCCTGGTGCCTGCGTATTTAAAAACTACTTACAAAGACGATCCGACTTTTAAGCATTCAAAAATCATTTATTCGATTTACGAAAATGATTTTAATGACAAGCTTGGCGCCGACTTTGCCCAAAAAGCAATCATGAGCAACATGACCGAGGCGCACGTTGACGCTTACAAAGAAGGCACCAACACTGCCCTTTATGCCGGCGCAATCCAGTACTCAGACGGGATTGTTTTGGGCAGCGAGAATATCGACGCAGATGTGTTAAATAATGTTAAAAACAGCAATAAATCGGTTTTAGAATTTGATTCTACCGCAGATTTCGAAAATTATTACAATTTTTACGACGAAATTACCAACGACGAATTGGTGCATGTTGCATAAGACTTAATATTATATATGAAATTTTTCAGATTAGACTTATTGACCCTGTTAATAAGTCTTTTTATTTTCAATAGCTGTAAGCGCCAGGAGGGCATAGGTTTAGGTGTAGATACATCATCCCAGGTAAGCGGCACTTTGCTTGTTGATACTACTGTTACCATCAACACTGTTGACGAAGACACTGTAAGCGTAGTTACATCGGGTTTAACTAAAACACCGCTTGGCGAGTTTGCTGACCCGGTTTTTGGTACAACTAAAACAAACGTGGCAATGGCTATCCAGCTGCCAACGGCTCCGTATACAGTTCCTGCAGGTACACTTACTATAGATTCGGCCGTGCTTGTACTGGGCTATGCCGATGGCTTTTACGGTGATTCTGTAGTTTCCCGTTATAAAGTTAACGTTTATCAGCTACAAAATAAACCCACTAACGAAACCTATTATGGCACCAAACGCTGGGCAAGCCAGGCTACTGTATTGGCAACCAAAACATTTACTGCCAACACCCATGATAGCTTAACCATTGCCCGCATTCGTAAGGATACCATTGATACCGTGCAAAGGGTTGCGCCGCAATTGCGTATACCTTTTAGCAAGCAGTTTATTTATGATAACCTTTTTAATGCCACTGGTACAGCGTTAGCTTCTGACGCGGCTTTCCAGGATTTAGTTAAAGGCTTATATCTAACCGTGGCAAGAGCACAATCTTCAAATGTGGGTGGTACTTTGCAATTAAATCTTTCATCTACACGGTCGCACCTTGATGTGTTTTACAAGGCCAAGAATGATACTACAACAGATACAGCAAGTGTATCGTTAACCTTCCCTATACATGCTGCCGAAATAAGGCATCAGTATGGCAGTGTGACGGATGCCGCAAGGAAGGCTAAAGTAACCAGCCAAACTACAGTTTACCTGCAAGGGTTGGGCGCATTGCGCGCCAAAGTAGGGTTCCCGGGCTTAAGTAAGCTTAACGCCGATTCAATTGTGCTAAACCGCGCCGAATTGGTTATAACACCGGTGCAAGGCTCGGGTATTCCGTATCAATCGTTGCCCAAATTAGCCATGTATCAATTAGATATTGCCAAGCAGCGTATTTTGATACAGGATGCATCGTCATCAAATGCACTTTACCAGGCAGGAGTATTTGGCGGCTTTTACACCCGTACCACCAAAGAACCGGTAAAAGCCTACCGCTTTGTAATTACAAGCTACGTACAGGATTTGATTCGTAAAAAGACAATAGATTATGGCACTTACGTTGCCCCTATTGATACTACCGAAGTAAACTCAACCACTGGCGCAGGCATTATAGCCCCAAGCGCGCAAATTGCGGGCCGTACAATATTGATTGGGAGCGATAAAAATTCGCCTTACCGCATTAAGCTGAATATTTTTTATACCAAGATACCCAAGCTGTAAAAGCTTAATTAAAATAAAAAGAATCCCCGCTTAGGGGATTTTTTTGTTTAAGCCCAAAACACTTCTTAAAATTAATTTTTAAGTAAGTAAAAACCTTTCCATTTTCTGAAATAATTAAAATAATAAGCTATGAAGTGTGTTATATAGCTGATTATTTTTGCTCCATTTACATTTTATAAAATTTACTATGTGCGGAATTGTTGGTTATATAGGTTACAGAGATGCTTATCCCATCATTATAAAAGGACTTCATCGTTTAGAATACAGGGGCTATGACAGTGCCGGTGTTGCGCTGTTAGATAAAGAACTAAAGGTTTATAAAAAGGCCGGCAAGGTTGATGACCTTGAAAACTTTGTGAAGGGCATTGATCTTAAAGGATCAATGGGTATGGGGCACACACGCTGGGCTACCCACGGCGCACCAAGCGACCGAAACTCGCACCCACACTCATCCGGTAATCGTAAGCTTACCATAATACACAATGGTATTATCGAAAACTATGGCGTTATTAAAGAAACGCTTACAGCCAAAGGCCACATTTTTAAAAGCGATACCGATACCGAGGTGCTCATTCACCTGATAGAAGATATCATGGACCAAACAGGCCTCGGCCTGCGCGAGGCTGTAAGGGTATCGCTTACTAAAGTTATCGGCGCCTATGCCATAGTGATCATGAGTGCCGACGAGCCCGATTTGCTGATAGCGGCACGTAAAGGCAGCCCCATGGTGATAGGTGTTGGCAAAGGCGAATACTTTATTGCATCAGATGCTACACCCATTGTGGAATACACCAAAAACGTTATCTATTTAAACGATAACGAAATTGCCTACATACACCGTGATAACCTGCTGATCAAAAACATCGATAACTCGGTACAAACACCCTATATCCAGGAGCTTGACCTGAAGCTGGAAATGCTGGAAAAAGGCGGCTACGAACATTTTATGCTGAAAGAGATTTACGAGCAGCCGCGCTCTATCCGCGATTGCTTACGTGGCCGTATTTACCCGCAGCAAGGCAAAGTTCAGTTGGGTGGTATCAAAGAATATACGGAGAAGCTGAAGAACGTAGACAGGATTATTATCATTGCCTGCGGCACCTCATGGCATGCCGGGCTGGTTGGCGAGTATTTGATTGAGGAATACGCCCGTGTACCTGTCGAGGTGGAGTATGCTTCGGAGTTTAGATACCGTAACCCCATCATCACTGAGAAAGATTTGGTAATAGCCATCTCCCAATCGGGCGAAACTGCCGATACCATGGCGGCCATAGAGTTGGCCAAGGAAAAAGGAGCTACTATTTTTGGTATCTGCAACGTGGTAGGTGCATCCATTCCGCGTACTACGCATGCCGGTGTTTACACACATGCGGGCCCCGAAATTGGGGTGGCATCAACCAAGGCGTTTACAGCCCAGGTAAGTGTTTTAACGCTGATTGCGTTTTATATAGCCCAGCAGCGCGGCAAAATAACCCAAAGTAAGCTGGTTGAATATTTAACCGAATTAAACCAGATCCCTCAACTGGTTGAGGAAGCTTTAAAATGCAACGATCATGTGATAAAGATTGCCACCAAGTTTAAAGATTCAACCAATTGCCTGTTCCTGGGCAGGGGCAGTTCATTCCCGGTTGCTTTAGAGGGCGCTTTGAAGCTGAAAGAGATCTCCTATATTCATGCTGAGGGTTATCCTGCCGCCGAAATGAAACACGGCCCCATCGCCTTAATTGATGATGACATGCCGGTGGTTGTAATTGCAACCCAAAGTTCATCATACGAAAAGGTGATTAGTAATATACAGGAAGTAAAGGCCCGCAAAGGCCACGTAATAGCCATTGTTACCGAAGGTGATACCGAAGTAAGAGACATGGCCGACTATGTAATTGAGATACCCCAAACCCACGAAGCGTTTGTGCCGCTGATAGCAACTATACCATTACAACTATTAGCTTACCATATAGCCGTTATGAGGGGCTGTAATGTTGACCAGCCAAGGAATTTGGCTAAGTCGGTTACTGTGGAGTAAGTTTTAGGTGGTACGTTTAACGTTGTAGGTTTTACGTAATACGTTTTTATTTGAAGCAAAAGAGGCCGTATCATAAATCAAATGATGCGGTCTTTTTATTTTACGGCGGATAAATCGATTTCAAGTAGTTTTTTGATGTTGATTTCGAACTAACGAATATTATTGATTAAGAACGAGTGAAAAGAAGGCCTTTAGGCAGCTTTTTTTCTTAGGTTTTGTGCGATTGAAAGTAAGCCCCATTCTATCGCTACTTTTTCTTTCCCACGGAGCATGAAGCGTCGGAACCCGTGGTTCTGTTTGATATTTATT